>JBGSJU010000291.1:0-2363 GCA_041741655.1 Rhodobacterales bacterium | reverse complement strand
ATCGCTGGTCGCCACCCTGCCCTCGGACGCGCCGCTGGCCGACCGGCTGACCTTTGCCTTCGACGCCAGCGCGGCACATCTGTTCGACGCCACGTCCGGACGGCGGCTGTAACCCCGCGCCATTCTTGCTGAAATAACGTCCGGTCACATGGTGCGGATGGGCCGGATCAATGGGTTGTCCGAATCCCCGTCGCTGCGCAAGATACCCTTGCGGGCGGGCTATAAAGCAACGCGCCGTGACGTTCCGGCGTCGAATCCGGGCCTTCTGGGGAGGAGGAAAACACTAATGTCAACGACTTATGATTTCGTCATCGTGGGTGGCGGTTCGGCTGGCGCGGTTCTGGCTGCACGGTTGTCCGAAGACCCGGCGTGCCGCGTCGCGCTGGTTGAGGCGGGTGGCAAGCCACCGCCGCATGAATCGATGCCCGCCGCTGTGGGCAGCCTGCAAATGGACCCGAGCATCGACTGGATGTTCACCGCCGATCCCGGCCGCGCCGGACTTGGCCTGATCGACCGCATCATGCCCGCCCCGCGTGGCAAGATGCTGGGGGGGTCATCGGGGATCAACTACATGGCCTATGTGCGCGGCCATCCCGGCGATTTCGACGCCTGGGCCGAAAAGGGCGCGACGGGATGGAGCTATGCCGACGTTCTGCCCTATTTCATCAAGTCCGAGGATCTGGCCCCCAGCAATGAAATCGCCGTGGACAGTGCCGCGCATGGCACGGGCGGGCCATTGGGTGTGTCGGTGCGTTCCCCGGTGATCCCTGCCTCGCGCGATTTCGTCAAGGCGGCAGCGGCGACGGGCATTCCGGTGGGCGACTACAACGGGCGCGACCGGGGCGGGCCGAAGGGGGTCGCGTCCCTGTTCCAGACCAGCACGCGCAAGGGCAAACGGTCCAGCACCTATCACGCCTTTCTGGAAGGCGCGGTTGAACAGCGAGCGAACCTGACCATCATCACCCATGCCCATGTCACGCGCGTGATCCTGTCCGATACCGCGCCGCTGACCGCTCTTGGCGTCGAATACAAGGACACCGATGGCGCGCTGCATCAGGTCCACGCCGCCCGCGAAGTGATCCTGAGCGGCGGGGCGTTCGGGTCGCCGCAGATCCTGATGCTGTCCGGCATCGGCCCGCGCCGCGAGATCGAGGAGGTCGGCCTGACCTGCCGCCATGAATTGCCCCATGTCGGCAAGAACCTGAAGGACCATCTGCATTGCGCGATGTTCTTTCCGGCCCCCGGCATCGGCATCCCGGTGATGGAGATCGGCATCTCGGCCGGGCCTGACGCCCTGCGCGCCCCCGCCGGCCCCCTGCCCGCCGATCCGGCGGATGACGTGAACCTGCCCCCGGAACTGGCCGCGCTGAAGGCCGAGGCGGAAAAGCGCGTGACCAAATGGGCCACCACAGGCGAAGGTCTGGTATCGTCGTCGATCTATGACGCGGTCACATTCTTTTCGACCGGTCTGGGCGACCTGCACAGCCACGACGCGCAGATCGGCTATGTGCCCTGCGGCTATGACGCAGATCTGTTGGGGCGCAAGTTCCGCATCGACCTGAAATCGTTCTTTGCCGATCCGGACAAGACGCTGGCGGCAGATCAGGAAAACATGATCCTCACCGCGAACCCGGTCCTGCCGCGCAGCACCGGCGAGGTTGTGCTGGGCAGCGCCGATCCCACCGCGCCGCCGGTGATCCGGTATAACTACTTCTCGGATCCCTATGACCTGAAGGTGATGGTCGCTGTGATGCGCAAGGCGCTGGACATTGTCGCCCATTGGCCCGGCGACAAGAAACCCGGCCCCTTGAACGTGCCGCCGGCGCTGGCGAAAAAACACGGCTATGTCGAAGGCCAGCCGCCCAGCGATGCGCTCTTGGAAAACATGGCGCTGCATTACTCCACCACCGTCTATCATCCGGTATCGACCTGCCGGATCGGCGATGTGGTGGATCCGTCGCTGCGCGTGCATGGCGTGGCGGGGTTGCGGGTGGCGGATGCCAGCGTGATGCCCGACATCATCAGCGGTAATACCAATGCCGCCTCGATCATGATCGGGGAAAAGGCGGCGGATATGATCGCGGCCGACCACGCGCTGAAACGTCAGGCGGCCTGATTGCCGAAACGCCGCGCGCCCCGGCCCGGGGCGCGCGGTTCAGGGCTTCAACCGGTCCAGCGCCACGTCCACGATATGCGCCCGCGCCGGGTGCATTGCCACATTGGTCACCGACAGCGCGCCGGACCGCCAGCGGACCAGCGCATAACCCGCGCCTTCGGTCACGCGCAGGACGGCCGTTTCGCGCGGGTCGATGGCTGATGCCAGCCCGGCATGGGCGAACACCGGCGTGCCCTGCCAGATCGTG
>JBGSJU010000290.1:0-2663 GCA_041741655.1 Rhodobacterales bacterium | reverse complement strand
AGATCGTGCGAGCACGCGACCTGCTTGACGATGCTCTTGAAGAGTGCGGTGGAGTCGGCCATGGTCATGGCGTCGGACGGCCCGGTGTTCACCTCGACCTGCCCCGGCCCGTATTCGAGATTCGACGACTCGACCTCGATCCCGGCGCCGGCGATCGCGTTGCGCATGTCGTGCAGGACGTCTTCCAGATCGAGCCGCTGGGTGAGCGAGCTGTACTGGATGTCGGTCATCACCGGCTCCCAGTCCGGTGTACACAGATAGAACTCGAGCTCGGTGGCGACGTAGGGATCGATACCGAGCGCCGCACACCGCTCGACCTGGGTGGCCAGGACGCCGCGGGGTGACAGCGGATGGCGCTGGTCGTGATGATCGACGGCCTCGGAGAACACCAGTGCGTAGCCGGGACGATGGGTGAGCACCCGAGCGGTGCCGACCTGCGGGACGAGCCGGCAGTCCAGATATCCCGAGTCCATGTTGACGAAGTCGTTGTCCGGCAGGTCGTTCTGGATGTCGAACACGAACATGGCGTCCGCGATGTTGACCCCGGCGGTGTTGACCGTTGCGAGGAACCTCGAGATCGGCACCCGCTTGCCGCGGAGGTGACCCTGGGTGTCGGGCGCGGCAACCTCGACGGTGTGGATCGCACCGCTCGCCGCCAGCGAGGCGATGTGCTCGAGTGTCATCTCATCCATGTGCTTGTCCTCTTTCGAGTCGTGAGTTCGTTGTGACGGTTCGGGTCTGGTTGGTGAGTGGTGCGGGTCAATCGGGAACGAGAACGAGGCGGCCGGTCACATCGCCGGAACGTAGACGATCGTGGGCGAGCTGCGCCTGTGACAGCGGCAGTTGACCTGCCCGCCGGTCCGTCAGTGGCGGTCGCGGTGACAGAGCCTGTCGCCGACAGCGTGACGACAATCGTCGCGGCTCCGGAACCGGTCGTCATTGTCCCGGAGCCCGCGGTGCAAGCGATCATCGCCGAGGTCACTGCACCGCAGCCGGTCGGGGCGAATGTCACCGCCGCGCCCGACGCCGAAACCAAGCCGAAGAAACGCGGCTGGTGGAACCTTGGCCGCTGACGCGGCAGGTCACATCGCCTGACATGACTGTGACGCCCCGTCCGCCGATGACCCGGTGACGGGGCGTTTCCCATCCGCTAGGAACGCTGCATGTTTGGCATCGACATCATTGACGCATCGTTGTTGCCTGCCATGGCCGTTGCCTTGGTGGCGGGGCTGATTTCGTTCCTCAGCCCCTGCGTGTTGCCGATCGTGCCGCCCTATCTGGCCTATATGTCCGGCCTGTCGATTGCCGATCTGTCGTCGGGCGAGGCGCCGCGCAACCGGGCGCTGCTGCCCGCGCTGTTCTTTGTGCTGGGGCTCTCGACGGTGTTCCTGTTCCTGGGGTTCACCGCCTCGGCCATCGGCACGCTGTTCCTGCAATATCAAGGCTGGTTCAACACCATCGCGGGGCTTTTGGTGATGCTGTTCGGTCTGCATTTTCTGGGCATCCTGCGCATCCCCCTGCTGGCCCAAGAGGCGCGGCTGGATGCGGGCGACCGGGGCGGGTCGGCCTTTGGCGCCTATGTGCTTGGGTTGGCCTTTGCCTTTGGCTGGACGCCCTGCATCGGGCCGCAACTGGGCGCGATCCTGTCGCTGGCGGCGTCCGAGGGATCACTGGCGCGTGGCACCACGTTACTGGGCATCTATGCGTTGGGCCTTGGCATTCCGTTCCTGCTGGTCGCGGCCTTCCTGCCGCGTTTGGGTGGCGTCATGGGCTGGATGAAGCGGCATATGGAGGTGATCGAGCGGATCATGGGCCTGTTGTTGTGGACCGTCGGCCTTTTGATGCTGACGGGCGGGTTCTCGGCGTTTTCCTATTGGCTGCTGGAGACGTTTCCGGCGCTGGCCACGCTGGGCTAATGCCCTTTGCGGGCCTTACCCCCGCCCAAATCCGCGGCTAGGGTGCCCATGAAAGGGCAGTCCATGTCAGACGCAGCCAGCAACATCGTGCGCCGGCGCCGGGTGTTCTACATCCCCGGCTATGACCCGTTTCATCCCCGTCGCTACCGCGAACTTTACCGCAAGGAAGGCGCGGAGCAGGCTGAAATATCAGGCTATTCCCTGACGCTGCGCCCCAGCAAGCCCCCGAATACGCCCAAAGGCGGCGGCTTTGGTTGGGCGGTGGATGCGCAGATCGGTGGCGCGCGGGTGGACACCACCTTCGAGGTGCTGGTCTGGTCTGACCTTGTGCGCAGGTCGATGTCGAACACCATCGCCGCAACCTATGGCCAACTGATCCGCACGGCGTGGGAATACATCGCCACGGGCACGCTGCGCCGGTTGATGCTGTTGCGCAAGGGGCCGGTGATTGCGGCGCTGTATCCTGTGGGTGCGCTGATCCTGATGGCGCTGGTCGCGGTTCTGGCGGGGCATCTGGTGGCGCGCTTGGCACTGTGGCTGACGGGGGCGACGGGGGGACTGGCCTGGGCGTTCTGGGCCGTGCTGGCCTTGCCGGTGGCCTATGCCGTGCTGCGCTGGTTTCAGGCGCGCGACAACCGCACCTTCGTTTACTATCTGATGCATGACTACGCCTATGCCGCGCGCGATCGCGGCGCCTACCCGCCGGAATTGGCGGCGCGGCTGGCCGAATTCCGCACACGCGTCGCG
>JBGSJU010000289.1:0-2456 GCA_041741655.1 Rhodobacterales bacterium | reverse complement strand
ATCCGCAGCGGCACCATGGCCCGGGCGATCAGGCCGCCGCGCGCAAAGGTGGCCGAGGCAACCTCGACGATCTCGACCCCGGCCGGAAAGGCCTGCGTGTAACGGGCCCCGCGCGCATCGGTGGACAGTTTCACCCGCCAGCCCCGGTCCAGCATCTCTTCGGCCAGCGCCTGCGCGGGAAACATGTGCCCGCCGGTGCCACCCGCCGCGATGACCAGAAGGGGCGAGTTGACGTTCACCGCCCGCGTCCCCGCAACAGATCGCCGATTTCCCCCTGCGGCCGCGACCGGGTGAAGGCCAGCAGCATCCCGATGGCGATGCCGCCGGCGATCAACGACGATCCGCCATAGCTGACGAAAGGCAGCGTCATGCCCTTGGCCGGCAACAGCCGCGCGGCCACACCCATGTTGATCATCGCCTGCACCCCGAACATGCAGGCCAGCCCGGTGCCCGCCAGCCGGATGAACGGATCGCGTTCCCGCATCAGGCGCAGCAGCGACCGCACCACCACCACGGCATAGAGCCCGATGATCAGCAGCACCAGCATCAGGCCGTATTCCTCGGCCGCCACGGCGATGATGAAATCGGTATGCGCATCGGGCAGCGACCATTTCACCCGGCCTTCGCCCACGCCGACACCGAAGAACCCGCCTTCCTGAATGGCGTTGGTGGCATAACCCAACTGCGTGCGGGGATCGACATCTGGGGACAGGTAGCCGTCGATGCGGCGCGCGAAATGTTCCGACCCGTTATAGGCGGTGATCCCGCCAAGCACGACCAGCGCCGCCAGCCCGATCAGCGGCAACAGCGACGCCCCGCCAACAAACCACATCACCCCCCAGCCGAACAGGATCAGCGCCGCCTGCCCGAAATCGGGCTGCAACGCCAGAATCACGACCACCATCATGCACAGGACAAACGACCACAGCCGCCCCGGCGGCCCGCCGACATCCTGCGCCGCCGCCATCATCCACGCGCAAATCACGATGAACCCGGGTTTCAGGAATTCCGACGGCTGTACCGCGCCGAACCCCAGCGAATACCACCGCACCGCGCCCTTGCCATAATCTGTGCCCAGAAACGGCAGTCCCAGCAGCGCCACAAAGGTCACCAGAAACCCCAGCACCGCCAGCCGGCGCACCAGTTGTGGCGAAAACATCGAGGTGATCAGCATCGCCACCATCGCCACCGCCCCGAACATCAACTGTCTCTGCACGTAATAGAATGGTGGCTGGCCATTCTTTTCCGCCAGCGGCACCGACGCGGCCAAGCCCAGCAGGATGCCGATCAGGAACAGCATCATCACCGCGGACAAGGTCCAGCGGTCAATCGTGCGCCACCATTTGGGAAGGACCGGCTCGCCCCTTGCAACAGGGACTGCCCCATAAACCATTTCCGTCATCGGGACCTGCTCACTGCCTCATATCCGCCCCTTTCCGGGGTCTGAGACAAAGATTAGCCGGTTTGCCCGCGCGCCGCCAGTGAAAATCAGGCAAAATTCAGGCCGGAACAGCACTGAAGGCCGGCGCGGGGCGTGCACAGGAGCGTGCACGGGGGACTTGCAGAAGCGCCGCAGCCAAGGCAGGACCGCGGCCATGACCTATGACACCGTGATCCTTGGCGCCGGAGCGGCCGGCATGATGTGTGCCGGGCGGCTGACCGGACACGGGTCGGGCCGCGTTCTGGTGGTGGATCACGCCCAGGCCCCGGGCGAAAAGATCCGCATTTCCGGCGGTGGGCGCTGCAATTTCACCAATCTGGGCACCACGCCCGCGCATTTCCTGTCAGAGAACCGCCATTTCGCCAAATCCGCGCTGGCGCGTTACACACCGCGCGATTTTCTGGCGCTGGTGGACCGGCACCGCATCGCATGGCACGAAAAGACGCTGGGGCAGTTGTTCTGCGACGGCAAGGCGACACAGATCGTGGCCATGTTGCGCGCGGAAATGGCGGGCGCCGATCTGTGGCTGAACACGCGGGTGGTCGAGGTCGCGCCGGGGTTTCGCGTGGTTCTGGAACGTGACGGGGTGCGCTACACGGTGCAGGCGCGCAATCTGGTGGTGGCGACCGGCGGCCTGTCGATCCCGAAGATGGGTGCCACGGGGCTGGCTTATGATCTGGCGCGGCAGTTCGGACACCGGATCGTGGACACCCGCCCCGGTCTGGTGCCACTGACCTTTCCCGAGGGCCGGTTTGCCGATCTGGCCGGTGTCGCCCTGCCCGCGCGCGTCGCGGTGGGCAAGACCGGCTTTGACGAGGCGCTGTTGTTCACCCATCGCGGGCTGTCGGGGCCGGCGGTGTTGCAGGCGTCATCCTATTGGGCGGAAGGGTCCGAGATCGCGGTCAACCTGCTGCCGGGACAGGATGCGGCGGCATGGCTGTTGGCCGAAAAACGCGCCGCGGCCCGCAAGCAACTGGCCACCGTGCTGGCGCAGCGCCTGCCATCGCGGTTGGCC
>JBGSJU010000288.1:0-9185 GCA_041741655.1 Rhodobacterales bacterium | reverse complement strand
GACCCGACGCGGCGGTGGTCACCGCCGGCACGGCCAGCGCCAGCGCGCAGGGGCAAGTGATGATCAGCACGGCGGACGCGATGTTCAGCGACAGCCGTACGTCCTGCGTAGCGAAATACCAGCCGGCAAAGGCGACGGCGGCGAAGATATGCACCATGGGCGCATAGAGACGCGCCGCCATGTCGGCCAAGGAGGTATAGCGCGACCGCCCCGATTCCGCGATGGCGACCAGATCGGCGATGCGGTGCAACGACGTATCCTGCCCGACGGCGGTGGCGCGCAGCGTCAGGGGGCCAGTCAGGTTGACCTCGCCCGCGCTGACCATCTGGCCCGGTGCGGCAAAGACAGGCCGCGATTCTCCGGTCAGGAATGACCGGTCGATTTCCGATGTGCCCGCGACGATTTCACCATCCACCGGCATCCGCCCGCCGGGCCGCACCAGAATCGCGTCGCCGACGCGCAACTCGGATACCGAAACGGTGGCCTCGACACCATCTGTCACCCGCACCGCGCGCGGCACTTCCAGCGCGGCCAGTTCCTGCGCGGCGGACCGTGCGATGGCGCGCGTGCGATAATCCAGATACCGCCCCGCCAGCAGGAAAAACACCAGCGTCAGCGCGGCATCGAAATAGGCGTGGTGCCCGGACTGGATGGTTTCCGACAGGGATGTGGCCAGCGCCAGCACGATCGCCATGACGATCGGCACATCCATGTTCAACCGTTTGGTGCGCCACGCAACCAGCGCGTTGGCCAGAAACGGCTGGCCGGAAAAGGCGATGGCCGGAAAGGCGATGGCGGCGGAAATCCAGTGGAACAGGTCGCGCGTCGCGCCATCCGCGCCGGACCAGACCGACACCGACAACAGCATGACGTTCATCGAGGCAAATCCGGCGACCGCCAGCCGCATCAACAGGTCGCGCCCCGCCTTGTCCTGCGTGGTGGCCATCAGGGTGCCGGCGTCCAGTTCATAGGCCTCGTAGCCCAGACGCTGCGCGGCGGCGATCAGGTCTTCGGGCGTCACATGCGGTGCGGCGTCGATCATCGCGCGTTTCAGCGTCAGGTTCACCCGCGCGTCATTGACCCCCGGTACTTGCGTCAGCCCGCGTTCCAGCGTGGAAATGCAGGCCCCGCAATGCACGCCCGGCACCGACAGCGCGATGCGCGCCGCCTTTGGCAGGGCGCGTGCCGCCATATCCTCGGCCGATGGGGCGGCGATACAGGCGGGACAGGCGGAAATGGCGGGGCGAAATTCGGCGGACATGTGGCCTTATCCCTTGATGAAGATTTCGCGGGTCTGTTCGAACAGCGTCCCGTCGGTGGCGATGGCCTTCAGCCGCACCTGCCAGTTGCCGGGGGCCAGCGCGACAGGGGCGACATAGGCCGCCCCGTCAAATGCCCAGGTCGGGCTGATGTCCTGCGCCTGCGTGGTGGCGCGCCCGATGGTGGCGTCCAGACTGGCGACCTCGATCGGGGTGCCTGCGGCGTCGGTCACGGCGAGGCGCAGGTTGCCGGCGTCATGCGCCAAGGTGACGGTCCAGCCCAAGCCGACCTGCGCGGCCTTGCGCTTGTCGAATTCCTGACTGGCGATGTAGCCGTTCTTGACCACCAGACCCGGAAAGGTGCTGACGGCATTGGTGGCCAGCAGCAGGTTGGCCGCAATGATCGGCAGGAAAAACATCAGGAACGACACCAGCGCATGCCCCCCGACGAACTGGCCCAGATGGCGCACCGACAGGCGGATGACCATGATGCCGCCCGCCAGCCAGCCCACCAGCCCGCCGATGAACGGGAAGAACTGGTAGAAATAGGCCGCGACCTGCAACCCCAGACTTTCGCCGAACCGGAACAGCGCGGTGCCGGCCGTTGCGCCGATCACCGCGCCGCCGACGCTAAGCAACACACCGGCCAGCATCAGGAGCGCGAAATACCCCGCGCCCCGCCCCTTTTTCAAAGCTTGTTCCGGCACGACCTGTGACATCAGTTTTCCCTGCCGTTGAACACGGTGTCCTTATAGGCGCGTTCCTGACCAGCCACATCTTCCACCCACAGCCGGATTTCGCTGCGCTCCGCGGCGGCGGCATCGGTGTCGTTCGGCGCGGTCACATAGACCCGCTGGATCGCCATCTGATCCGGCGGCACGGTGACCACATCGGTTTCGCTGCCTTCCAGAGCCACGATCAGCCCTTCGGTTCCGGTGACGGCAACGCGGAATTCGCGGGGCTCGCCATGCTTGTTGCGGATGCGCAGGTCATAGGTGTTGCGGATCGACCCGTCCTTCAACGTGACAAAGGTGGGGTTGCGCACCGGCGCCACGGTGATGTCGAAATCTGATCGCAGGAACAAGGCCACCGCAAGGGCGACCCCCACCAGCGACCACAGCGCGGTGTAAAGAATGGTGCGCGGTCGGAAGATGTGCTGCCAGACCGGTTTCGGCGCCAGACCCGAACGTTCCCGCGCCTCGTCCGTCAGGGCCATGTAGTCGATCAGGCCGCGCGGCTTGCCGATCTTGGCCATCACATCGTCGCAGGCGTCGATGCACAACGCGCAGGTGATGCATTCAAGTTGCTGGCCATTGCGGATGTCGATGCCCATGGGACAGACGTTGACACAGGCCATGCAGTCGATGCAATCGCCCTGCGTGGGTGCATCGGCGGCCACCGGGCCCTTGTGCGCCTTGCCACGCGGTTCGCCGCGCCAGTCGCGATAGCCCACCACAAGGCTGTCCTCGTCCAGCATCGCGGCCTGAATCCGCGGCCAGGGGCAGGCATAGATGCAGATCTGTTCACGGGCGAAACCGCCGAACACGAACGTGGTCAGCGTCAGCACCAGCATGGTGGTATAGGCCACCGGATGCGCCTGCCCGGTCAGCAGATCGCGCAACAGCGTCGGCGCGTCGGTGAAATAGAACACCCATGCCCCACCCGTCGCCAGACCGATCAGCAACCAGACCACCCATTTCGTCAGCCGCTTGCGGGCCTTTTCCAAGTCCCAGCCTTGGCGATGCAGGCGGATACGGGCGTTGCGGTCGCCTTCGATCCATCGCTCGACAAGGATGTAAAGGTCGGTCCAGACCGTCTGCGGGCAGGCATAGCCGCACCAGACCCGCCCCAAGGCCGAGGTGAACAGGAACAGGCCCAATCCCGCCATCACCAGCAACCCGGCGATGAAATAGAATTCATGCGGCCATATCTCGATCATGAAGAAGAAGAACCGCCGCCCGCCCAGATCGATCAACACGGCCTGATCCGGCAGTGACGGCCCCCGGTCCCAGCGTATCCAGGGGGTCACGTAGTAGATACCCAAGGTGACGATCATGATGATCCACTTCAGGTTGCGGAATTTTCCCGACACGCGGCGTGGGAAGATCGGTTCGCGCGCGGCATACAGCGAGGGCGGCGCTTCGGGGGTGGAATCGGACACGGGGTTTTGCTCCGGATAATCGGTTCGTTCCCACCCTAGATGCGTCAGCATCCGAAGGGCAGCCTTGACCTGTATCAAATTCCGTATTTGCGGGGTATGTTCTGGCGCATTGCAGCCGGGCTGCGGCGTCAGGTCACAGCTTGTGCCACGCCATCAGGCCGCGGTTGGCCGGCGTTGCAGGTCGCGGACCAGATCGGCCAACAGCGTCACCGACCGGATGCGCGCGTCCGGATCATGGATGGCGCCGGCAAAGATCATCTCGTCCGGCTGATACCGCGCGATCATCGCGGCCAATTGGCCACGCACTGTGGCGGGGCTGCCGGTCACGGAAACCGACAGCGCATGATCCACGCCAGCCCGCAGGGCCGGCGGGATTTCGGACAGGTCCTGCGTGGGGCGCGGCAGCGGGCCGGGACGCCCGGACCGCAAGCGCGCAAATGCCAGCATTTGCGATGAACGCAGGAATTGCGCCTGTGCATCGGTGTCGGCCACAAAGGCCCCCGCGGCCATCATCGCATGCGGCCGGTCCAGAAACCGCGACGGGCGGAACGTGGCCCGATAGGTCGCCAGCGCATCCGCCAGCGCATCGGGCGCGAAATGCGACGCAAACGCATAGGGCAACCCCAGATACGCCGCCAGTTGCGCGCCATACAGCGACGACCCAAGGATCCAGATCGGCACACCGGTGCCCATGCCGGGGATGGCACGCACCGGGGCGTCGGGATTGGTTTCATTCAGATACGCGGTCAGGTCCATCACATCCTGCGGGAACGTGTCATCCGGAATGCGGTGCCGCCACAGGGCGCGGGCGGTCGCGCCATCGGTGCCGGGGGCACGGCCAAGGCCAAGGTCGATCCGCCCGGGAAACAGCGTGGCGAGTGTGCCAAATTGTTCCGCCACCACCAAAGGCGCGTGATTGGGCAACATGATGCCCCCCGACCCGACGCGGATGGTCCGGGTTGCGGCGGCAACATGCCCGATGACGACCGCGGTGGCCGAACAGGCAATGCCCGGCATGTTGTGATGTTCCGCCAGCCAGAACCGGTGATACCCCGCCGCCTCGGCGGCCTGGGCCAACGCGGCGGTGTTGCGCAGCGCATCCGCCGCAGTTCCGCCTTGGGGGATCGGCGACAGATCGAGGATGGATATGTGTTGCATGATGGCCCACCTTTGCCCGCAGCCTAGCGCAGCGCGCGGGGTGGGTCAAAGCGGCATGCACAGGGGCGGCATCAAACGTAGCGGGATGAAACGGGTGCCGGCCTTTCAGGAAACGCGCGAACAGGACGAAAGACCGGCACCCGATCCAGCGGTGCTGCCACCACCGGATATCTGTGACCCGAGCTGACGATTCGACAGGCCGGATCTGCGATGTCAGGTGTGCCCAACACGGCCCGTGCAGACATTGACCTGCATCAAACCGGGTCATCGTCTTGGTGTTGCAGTCAATTTGCCGCAGGGCGCAAAGATGGCGCACAGATGGCGCACAATGCAAAAGGCCCGCCCCTTGCGGAGCGGGCCTTTGATCGGGTGTTGTTCCGAAAGGATTTATTCGCCGCCGCCCAACGAATGGACATAGGTGGCCACGGCGCGGATTTCGTATTCCGTCAGCCCCTGCGCCGTGCGGTATGCCGCGCTTTGGGCCGGCATCACGCCGGCGCGCGCATTGATCACGGTTTCCATCAGCGCGGCGTAGTCACCACCATAAAGCCAGATCGCATCGCCCAAGGCCGGTGCGCCAAGGTCTCGGTTACCCTCGGCCTGTTCACCATGGCAGGACGCGCAGTTTTCCGCGAACACAACCGCACCGTCGTCGACCACGGCGGCATCTTTCGGCGTACCCGACAGCGACATGACATAATTCACCACGGCCTCGATCTGCGGTGGTTCCAGCAGTTCGTCGCGCCCGAAGGCGGGCATGGCCGAAACCCGGGCATCGTCGCTGTTTTCGTTCCGGATACCGTGGGTGACAGTGTAGTGGATCGCTTCGATGTCGCCGCCCCACAGCCAGTCATTGTCCAACAGGTTGGGATAGCCGACCGCGCCGGCCGCGCCCGACCCGTGGCATTGCGCGCACTGGTTCTTGAACACCGCCGCGCCCGCCGAAATCGCATAGTTCTGCAGTTCCGGGTCGGCCGAGATCTGGGTCAATTCTGCAGCGGCCAACCGTTCGTTGATCGGGGCCAGCTTGGCGTCCGCCGCGGCGATCGCCTCGACAACCTGCGCGCGGGTGGAAAACCCGATCAGGCCCGGCGTCGCCGCCTTGATCCCCGGCCATGCCGGATAGGCAATGGAGTACAGCACCGCCCAGACGATACAGCCATAGAACGTGTACAACCACCACCGCGGCAAGGGGTTGTTCAGTTCCTCGATCCCGTCCCAGGTATGGCCCGTGGTCGCGACCTCGTCTTTTCGGGTGGGTTTCTTGATCGGTTTCTGGGCCATCGCTCAGACCTCCTGTGTGTCGCGCACGGGCGGCGCGGGCTTGTCATCATGGCGAAACGGAATTTCGGCCACGTCACGATAGACCTTGGTTGCGCCGGGGCGCATGACCCAGACGATCATTCCGATGAAGAACGCGAACAGGACCAGCAACATCCAGCTATCCGCGAATTGGCGCAACAGGGTATAGGTTTCCATTCTGCGCTCCTTACCGGCTGGCGTCGGGCGTGAAGGTCGAGAAATCGACCAGCGTGCCCAGCATCTGAAGGTAGGCGATCAGCGCGTCGGCTTCGGAAATGCCGGGCTGGCCGTCGAAATTGCGCACCTGCACCTTGTCACCGTAGCGTTCGATCAGCCCGTCGTAGTCGCCATCCGGGTCGATCTGTGCCTTGAAATCGGCCCGCGCGTTTTCGATCATCTCGTCGGAATAGGGCACACCGACAAAGCGGTGCGTGCGCAGCGTGTCCTCGATGTATTTTCCGTCGATCAGCCGGTTTTCGAGGAAGCCGTATTTCGGCATCACCGATTCCGGCACCACCGATTGCGGGCTGCGCAAGTGATCGACATGCCAGTTGTCCGAGTAGCGACCGCCGACACGGGCCAGATCCGGCCCGGTGCGTTTCGATCCCCATTGGAACGGGTGATCGTATTGCGATTCCGCCGCCAGCGAATAGTGGCCATAGCGCTCCACCTCGTCGCGCATCGGCCGCACCATCTGGCTGTGACAGACGTAACAGCCTTCGCGGATGTAGATGTCCCGGCCCGCCAGTTCCAAGGGCGTGTAAGGGCGCATGCCTTCCACGTCCTCGATGGTGTTTTCCAGCCAGAACAGGGGCGCGATCTGCACGATCCCGCCGATGGTGACCACGAGGAAGGCAAAGATGGCCAGCAGCGTGACGTTCTTTTCGAGAACAACGTGTTTGTCGAGAATTGCCATGATCCGTTGTCCTTATTCGGCCGGAACGAACTGGTTCGCCGAACGCACCGCAGGGGCGCGCCGAACCGTCATCCAGAGGTTGTAGCACATGATGATCCCACCGGTCAGGTAAAGCGTTCCACCCAACCCGCGCACCACATACATCGGGAACTTGGCGGCCACCGTGTCGGCAAAGCTGTTCACAAGGAACCCGTTTACGTCCACTTCGCGCCACATCAGGCCTTCCATGATGCCCGTCACCCACATGGATGCCGCGTAAAGGATGATGCCGATGGTCGCGAGCCAGAAGTGCCAGGACACCAGCGACAGCGAATAGAGGCTGGCCTTGTTCCACAGTTTCGGCACGAGGAAGTAGAGCGCGCCGAAGGTGATCATGCCGTTCCAGCCAAGCGCGCCGGAATGGACGTGTCCGATGGTCCAGTCGGTGTAGTGCGACAGCGAGTTGACCGCGCGGATCGACATCATCGGGCCTTCAAAGGTCGACATGCCGTAGAAGCCCACGGAAATCACCATCATGCGAATGATCGGGTCGGTGCGCAGCTTGTCCCATGCGCCAGCCAGCGTCATCAGCCCGTTGATCATGCCACCCCAGGACGGCATCCACAGCACGATCGAGAACACCATGCCCAGCGTGGACGCCCAGTCGGGCAGCGCGGTGTAATGCAGGTGGTGCGGACCAGCCCAGATGTAGATGAAGATCAGCGCCCAGAAGTGGATGATCGACAGCTTGTAGCTGAAAACGGGGCGTTCGGCCTGTTTCGGGATGAAGTAGTACATCATGCCGAGGAACCCGGCGGTCAGGAAGAAGCCCACCGCGTTGTGGCCATACCACCATTGCGTCATCGCGTCCTGCACGCCCGAGAACACCTGCACCGATTTCGACCCGAAGATCGACACCGGGATCGACAGGTTGTTGAACACATGCAGCATGGCGACGGTCAGGATGAAGGACAGGTAGAACCAGTTGGCGACGTAGATGTGCGGCTCGCGCCGCTTCATCAGCGTGCCCATGAACACGGCCAGATAGGCCAGCCAGACTACCGTCAGCCAGATGTCCACATACCATTCCGGTTCGGCGTATTCCTTGGATTGCGTGGCGCCGAGGATATAGCCCGTTGCCGCCAGCACGATCACCAACTGGTACCCCCAGAACACGAACCACGCCAGATTGCCGCCCCAGAGCCTGGCGGCGCTGGTGCGCTGGACGACGTAGAACGATGTGGTGATCAGGGCCGTGCCGCCAAACGCGAAGATCACCGCCGAGGTGTGCAGCGGCCGCAACTTGCCGAAGTTCAGATACCCCTGCGCCCATTCGAAATTGAGCACAGGAAAGGCCAGCTGGAACGCGATGGTCGTGCCCACAAGGAACCCGACAACCGCCCAAGCGGAGGTGGCGATCACCCCCGCGCGTATCACATCGTCCATGTATTGCGTTTCGTCCACACGGGCGACTGGTTCGCCGGTGCGCCGCAACACCATGATGAAGACCACCAAGGCCACGATGGCCACCGTGATGGCGTTGACTTGATACGCCAGGTCACGCCCGTAGTTGGCCGCGATCATCGCAAGAAGCGCGACCAACCCAAGCACGACCAGCTTGATATAGTTCCACATATTCCGTCCCTTCGTCTTTTTTCCAAGGTGATTCGACTCACCTCCGGCGCATGGTAGACTGTCTACCAGATGTGACACCGCAGGAATGCGGCGCATTGATCTGCATCAAATTTTTGGACCGTCCTTCTTGCGCCGCATCAAGGCCGGCCCTTCCGACCCCTTGTATGGTCATCTGAGACACTGCCATTTCGAAGGAGAGAACCATGGCTTTCAAATCCATCTTCAGCGTCCTGACCGATGTCGATCTGGTGCCTGCCGTGCTGGATCAGGCAATCGCGCTTGCGACTGAACACGACGCGCATCTGGATGTTCTGTGCCTTGGCGTGGACCGTACGCAAACCGGATATTACTATGCCGGGGCGAACGCGATGATCCTGCAGGAAACCATCAACCGCGCCGATACCGAGGCGACGACGATCGAAACCTTGGTGAAATCGCATCTGGCCAAATCCGGTGTGCGGTTCGGCACGGATCGCGGTGTCGCGCAACTGGCGGACCTTAGCCGGCACGTGGCGGCGCGGGCCCGGTTTGCCGACCTGATCGTGCTGCCGAAACCCTATGGCAAGGATCGCGGCGCGGAACTGGAACCGGTGATCGAGGCGTCAATGTTCGACGGTCTGGCCCCGGTGCTGGTGGTGCCCGGCCCCGGGCATGTCGTGACGCGGCCCCGCAAGGTGATCATCGGCTGGAACGAAGGCACCGAAGCCCTGCGTGCAGTTCGTGCTGCCATGCCGCTGCTGGTCGCGGCGGATTCTGTGCATGTCGTGGTGATCGA
>JBGSJU010000287.1:0-2203 GCA_041741655.1 Rhodobacterales bacterium | reverse complement strand
GGCGCCGACGCCCGGCACTTCGTCCAGCGGCGTCACCGACACGGATTTGGCGCGCTTTGCCCGATGCGTGCCGATGGCGAAACGGTGCGCCTCGTCGCGCAGGCGCTGGATGAAATACAGCACCGGATCATTGCGGTTCAGGGCGAAAGGCCGCCCGCCGGGACGGTAGAATTCTTCCTTGCCTTGATCGCGGTCGATGCCTTTGGCGACGCCCACCATGGCGATGTCATCCACGCCCATCTCTGCCATGATCCCGGCCACGGTGGACACCTGCCCCGCGCCGCCGTCGATCAGGATCAGGTCGGGCCACATGCCCTGTTCGCGGTCGGGATCTTCCTTCATCAGGCGGGCGAACCGGCGCGACAGCACCTCTTTCATCATACCGAAATCGTCACCCGGGGTCAGGTCGGTGCCCTTGATGGTGTATTTGCGATATTGCGATTTCAGGAAGCCCTCGGGCCCGGCGACGATCATCGCGCCCACCGCATCGGTGCCTTGGATATGACTGTTGTCGAACACCTCGATCCGGCGCGGCGGGGCGTCGAGATTGAACGCCTCGGCCAGACCATCTAGCAGGCGGACCTGTGCCGCGCTTTCGCTCATCCGCCGGGCCAGCGCCTCGCGGGCATTGCGCGCCGCGCCTTCGATCAACTCGGCCTTTTCGCCACGTTGCGGCACGGCAATTTCCACCCGCCGTCCGGCGCGTTCGGACAGCGCGTCCGCCATCAGATCGGGGTTGTCCAGTGGATGCGACAACAGGATCAGGCGTGGCGGATCGCGGGTTTCGGAATAGAACTGGCCCAGGAACGCCTCCAAAACTTCAGGCGCGTCGATATCGGGGCCGATGCGGGGGTAATGGTCGGAATTGCCCCAGTTCTGCCCGGCGCGGATGAAGAACACCTGCACGCAGGCCTGCCCGCCCTCCATGTGTAGGGCGACCACATCCGCCTCGGGCACGCCTTTGGGGTTGATGCCCTGCACCGTCTGCACCGATGTCAGCGCGCGGATCCGGTCGCGCAGCGCCGCGGCGCGTTCGAATTGCATCGCTTCGCTGGCCGCCGCCATGTCGGTTTTCAGCGCGGCCTGCAGCGCGGTGGATTTGCCCGCCAGAAACCGGGTCGCATCCGCAACACTTGCGGCGTAATCGGCCTGCGAGATCAGCCCGACGCAGGGCGCCGAACAGCGTTTGATCTGATACATCAGGCAGGGCCGCGTCCGGCTGTCGAATTGCGCATCGGTGCAGTTGCGCAGCAGGAACACGCGCTGCAACTGCGTCAGCGTGCGCGTGACCGATCCGGCGCTGGCGAAGGGGCCGAAATATTCACCCTTCTCCGTCTTGGCGCCGCGGTGCTTCTTGATCTGCGGAAACGGGTGCGTGTTACCAACAAGGATGTTCGGGAAGGATTTGTCGTCGCGCAGCAACACATTGTAGCGCGGTTTCAACTGCTTGATCAGGTTCTGTTCCAAGAGCAGCGCTTCGGTTTCGCTGCGCGTGGTCAGGAACATCATCGACACGGTTTCCGAAATCATCCGCGCGATACGCCCGGAATGACCGGATGGGCGGGCATAATTCGTCACCCGCGCCTTCAGGTTCCTTGCCTTGCCGACATACAGAACCCGGCTTTGGGCATCCAGCATCCGGTAGACGCCCGGAGAACCGTCCAGCCGTTTGACGTAGTCCGCGATCAGGTCGTGACCGGCAAGGGTGATGTCATCGGTCATCTGCGTTAACCTTCGATTCCCCGGATTTGCTGCACTGGCAAAGGTGGAAAGACAAGGCGCGAAACATCCACTGTTCTTGTGGATAACTGCGGGGGGAAGTTTTGGACCATCCGGAATTTTCCTGCATTTCAGCGCGCTTCCGTGATTTGCCTAATTTTTAAGCGCATTTATAACCTACTGAAAAGAATATCAGAAAAGTTTTGTGGCCGCAAAACCCTGATAACATTAAAGATTTTGTAACGCATCGGTAACGGTTTCGCGCGCAGTGCAAAACTTGCCGTAAGGTCATGACTTCAAAATCATTCCACGCCAAGGACGTCAGGGGTTTCCCAAGCCAGATGTTGCCCGCCATCAACGCAGATCAACTGCCCGGTGACGCCCGGCGCATCAAGGAAATACCCCAGCGCGGCGGTGATGTCGGCGGCGTTGGCGCCGCGTTTCAGGATCGTCGCGGCGCGCTGCCGGGCGAAATGGTCGGGCG
>JBGSJU010000286.1:0-1508 GCA_041741655.1 Rhodobacterales bacterium | reverse complement strand
GATCTGCCGCATCCTGCCGCCGGACACGCGGGCCAGCGTGGACAGCGGCGCGCATCGCATCCTGTTGTCGCAGATGTGGTCTTGCGCCTATCCGCGCGCCTTGATGCAATCGTCGGGGCTGTGCACCATGGGCTGTGCCGTGCCGCTGGCCATCGGTGCGCAGATCGCGGAACCCGACCGCACCGTGGTATCATTCTCGGGCGATGCCGGGTTCCTGATGGTGGCGGGCGAACTGGCCACCGCCGCCGATCTGGGGTTGCGTACGATCTTCGTGATCTTTGACGACCGGTCACTGGCGCTGATCGAGATGAAGCAGCGCAGCCGACAACTGCCCAATGCCGGCGTCGATCTGGGCGGCACGGATTTTGCCGCGCTGGCGCGCGCGATGGGCGGCGCGGGGCATACGGTGGACAATGTGGCCACGCTGGAGGCGGCCTTGCAGGCGGCGCTGACCTGCACGACCTTTACCGTGATCGCCGCCACGATCCCGCGGCAGGCCTATGATGACCGGATCTGACACACAGGGCACCCCGAAAGGCGCGCTGGACGGGTTGGTGGTGCTGGACCTGTCGCGCATTCTGGCCGGACCGACGGCGACGCAACTGCTGGCCGATCTGGGCGCGACGGTGATCAAGATCGAACCCCCTGGCACCGGCGATGATACGCGCAGCTGGGGGCCGCCCTATGCGCCGACCACCGACGGCGTGCGCGACCTGTCGGCCTATTTCATGGCCGCCAACCGCAACAAGCTGTCGGTGACCGCCGATTTGGCCACGCCGGAAGGCGCCACGTTGGTGCGCCAGATCGCCGATCATGCCGATGTGGTGATCGAGAATTTCAAGCCGGGTGGTCTGGTGAAATATGGCCTCGACCATGCGACGCTTTGCGCGGCGCGGCCCGAACTGGTCTATTGTTCGATCTCGGGCTATGGCCAGACCGGGCCGAACCGCGATCTGCCGGGCTATGACCTGATGGCGCAGGGGTTCGGCGGGATCATGTCGCTGACCGGGCCGGTAGACGGCGCACCGCACAAGGTGGGGGTCGGCATCGCGGATGTGATGTGCGGCATGTATGCCTGCGTCGGCATTCTGGCCGCGCTGTGCCACCGCGACGCGACCGGCGAAGGCCAGCATATCGATCTGGCGCTGGTGGATGCGCAGATCGCATGGATGATCAACGAGGGCACGAATTATCTCGCCTCGGGGCAGCCGCCGCAGCGGCGCGGCAATGCGCATCCCAACATCTGCCCCTATGACGTGTTTGCCTGCGCGGATGGCCATATCCTGCTGGCGGTCGGCAATGATGGCCAGTTCCGGCGCTTTGCGCAGGCGCTGGACGCGCCCGATCTGACGGCGGATCCCCGCTTTGCCACCAATACCGACCGGCTGACCTACCGCGACGCGCTGACCGCGCGGATTACCGCCCTGTTGGCCGGCCTGTCGAAACAGGATGTGCTGGACCGGCTGAATGCGGCCAGCGTGCCCGCCGGCCCGATCCAGACCGTGCCC
>JBGSJU010000285.1:0-1575 GCA_041741655.1 Rhodobacterales bacterium | reverse complement strand
GCGGCGCGCCATTCTTCCACCGCCGTTTCCCGCGCTGCCCGGGCGTCTTCCGCCGACAGCAACAGCGACGCCGCCGGACGGATCATCGCGCCAAACCCGTCGGGCAGGGCGGTTTCCGTGGCCGGATACATCCAGTTCGTCGTGGGGATCACGGTCTGGAACGCCGGTGACAGCATGAAGGCCAGAAACCGGTCCGCCAGTTCAGGCTGATCCGTGCCCGCCAGTTTGCCCGCGACTTCGACCTGCAGGTAATGACCTTCGGTGAAGGGCAGCGCGACCTTGCCGGCATCGCTTTCCGCAATCAGGTGATAGGCGGGCGAGGTGGTGTAGGACAGCACCAGATCCGCCTCGCCATTCAGGAACAGGCCATAGGCTTCGGACCAGCCGGGCGTGACGGTCACGATATTGTCCGCCAGATCTGCCCAGACCCTGCCCGCCTGATCGCCATAGGCTGCCTTGACCCACATCACCAGCCCCAGACCGGGGGTCGATGACCGCGGGTCCTGGATCACGATCTTCAGGTCGCTGGCCGCCAGCGCCTTGAAATCCTTCGGGTAATCCTGCCCGGCCAGCCCGACGAAGGCGAACCAGCCCCAGTCGAACGGCAGGAAGGTGTCATCGTCCCACGCCACCGGCAAGGCCAACGCCGGTGTCACGCCATGCGGCGCGAATAGGCCGGTGGCGCGGGCGGCGGCGGTCAGGTTGGTGTCCAGCCCCAGCACGATATCGGCGTCCGACCGCGCGCCTTCCATCTGCAATCGTGCCAGCAGAGCCGCACCGTCACCCGCACCGACAAAGCGCAGGTCGCAGGCGCAGTCCGCCTCGAACGCCGTTTCGATCGCCGGGCCGGGGCCCCACTCGGACACGAAGCTGTCATAGGTCAGGACTGTCAGAACGGGCGTCTGTGCCAGCGCCATGCTGGACAGGAACAGGCCCGGAACAAGTGTCAGAAATCTCATGTCATCCTCCATTGCACACCAAGGCGAAAATGGGGGGCAAAGAATGGAGGCGCGCCTGCCATACCTTCCCTCCGCCGGTTCTAACCGGATCAGGTTCAACGGGTTCGCTGTCGCATCTCAGCCCTGAAGGGCACCCCGAGGTGATGCAAAAACTAGGGCTGTTACAATCGCAGGGCAAGGCCAATTCCGCTTGAGAGCCGTCGCCCGCGCCGGTATCGACAGAGGAAAGGAGCTGTCCCATGTCGTTCAACACCTTCGGCCATATCTTCCGCGTCACCACATGGGGCGAAAGCCATGGCCCGGCCTTGGGCGCGACAGTGGATGGCGTGCCGCCCGGCATCCCGGTGTCCGAGGCGGGGTTGCAGCACTGGATGGACCGCCGCAAGCCCGGCCAAAGCCGCTATACCACCCAGCGGCAGGAACCTGACGCGGTGCGCATCCTGTCGGGCACCTATGACGGCCAGACCACCGGCACGCCGGTGCAGGTGATGATCGAGAACATGGATCAGCGGTCGAAGGATTACAGCAATATCGCCGACACGTTCCGGCCCGGCCATGCCGACATCACCTATTGGCAGAAATACGGCATCCGCGATCCGCGCGGCGGCGGGCGGTC
>JBGSJU010000284.1:0-4119 GCA_041741655.1 Rhodobacterales bacterium | reverse complement strand
GCAACATAGGACGGCACCGCCGCGCCGCGCCGGGGTTCGAATTTCGGCGTCCGCGTCAGGTTGAACCGGTCCAGCCCGGCCAGCGCCGCCTGCATCGCGTCGAAATTCGCCACCTTGGCGGAGAGTGGTTCGGGGTTCTGTACCTTCAGGCTGCGGTCCAGATCGGTCAGTCGCGCCGGCACCCCCAGCCATGCCGCCAGCCCGTTCATCACATCCAGATCCTGCAAATCCTCGTAGTCCAGATAGAACGCCGTCTGCCCCGTGGTCTGCAACGCGTGCAGCAGCGTGATCTGAAACGCCTGCAACCGGTCCAGATGTTCGGCGAATTCTGCGGCGTCGAAGTCCGCCAGCCCTTCCTTGCGCTTCGTCACATTGGTCAGTTTCCACTGCCCGGTGGCCTGCGCAATCTTCCACGACACGTAACTTTCGGCCGGATTGCGCGTCAGCACGATCTTGGCGCAACGCGGATCGGCAAGGGCGATCGGCAGAATGCGCGGGTCGTGATCGTGGAAATAGCGAAACCCGTTCAGCCCGGGCGCGTCTTTTAGCGTCGCGATCAGGCGGGCGGGATCCGCCTCGCGCATCGTCTGCGTGACACCCAGCATATCCGCGCGGTCAGGATAGCCGATGAAATGCGGGTTGAACGCCTCGCCATGGCAGGCGACGCCGTCCAGCGCGTTCAGATTGGTTTCCAGAAAATTGGACCCGGTGCGCATTTCGGCGAACACGATGAAATAATCGAACGGCCCGGCCATGCCTTAGCGCACCAGATAGGGTTTGCGGGGGCGTTGGGTTGGTGGCGCGTCATCGCGTTCCACCGGGAAATCGCCCATCAGGTAGGGGTGCATGCCCTGATTTTTCAGGTTCTGCAAAAACTGCCCGAACCCGCGCAGATTGGCCATTTTCGGCACCTCGGACAGCCGGCGCAGCGCGCGGTGGCCGATTTCGTCGATCACCGTCTGCAACGGTTCCATCGGCGCCTCGATGAATTCCGCCATTGTCCAGATGCGCACGCGGGCCTTCGCATGCGGCGACCGCAGCGCATCCAGAAATTCGCTTTCGATCTTTTGCAGCAACGCCGCCTCTTTGCGCAGGTCGGCGAAATTGCGGTTGGACTGGAACAGGGGCACGGCCCAGGCGCCGGAAATCACGCTGATCTGCGCGTTGGGGTCGGTGGCCATGAACCAGATCACATCTTGCGTATCGCCCGGCCCGAATTGAAAACACTGGCGTTCGCCGCGCGTGTTCCAGATCAGATTGGTCAGAAAGGCGCGCGGATTGTAATCGCGCACCACGGCGCTGTCGGACAGCGCGCCTTCGGTCACCGTCTGACCGCCGGCAAATTCCACCCGGCCCGGCGCAAACACATGCCCGTGCACCCGCGCTTCGGTCGCGCGCGCCAGCCAGATGTCGAAATCCTCGAACAGCTCGGCAAAGCCGGAAAAAACCGAATAAGGGCCCGACGTGACACCATTTTCCCAGCCCGGGTTCGGCCACCGGCTTTGCATGTAAAGCCCGGTCCGCCCCCGCGTGCGCCGTTCCAGAGCCTTGGCAAAGATGCGGTCAATCTTGCCGGGGTTGGGTTCGGTGCGTTTCATCGCGGTGGCCGGATCGGTTAGAAACGCCTCGTACAAGCGATCGGCATGCGGCCAGATCTTGCGCGCCACGAAACAGTCGGACCGGCGCAGCAATTGCAGGTGATCGTCATAGAAGATATGCGGCTTGCCCTGAAAATCGAATTTCGACAGCGTCAGCGACCGGCTTTCGATGTTCTGCGCATAAAGCCGCACCAACGTCTGGAAATAAGACTCGTCCGGGATCCAGACCTTGGAAAAGTACCTGTCATAGCGCGCGCGTTCGGGGTCGGACAGGACGGCGGATAGCGTCTGCCGGGTCAGGCACCACCATTGGCTGCCCATATGCGGCACCAGCCCCTTCGGGATGCGGCGTTTCAGCCCGATCCGGCGCTGCAACGCCACGAACCGGTCAAACAGGAACCGCTGCTTGCGCCATGAAAACGGAAACCGCAGCGTGAACCGCTCCTCGTCCAGCCCGCCAACGGTCCATGGCACATCCGCCGTGGTCGCGCTTTCGATGAAATCGGTGCGGGGACGCGCGGCCAGATAGTCGATCAATTCCTCGACCGGGCGCAGCGGCAGGCAGGACCCGGACGCCAGATAGACATGCTGTACGGTCGGAAACTGGGCAAGCATCACTTCGGATGCGGCCTGCGTGGCGGCGACCAATCCCCAAGTGCCCCATTCACACCGATAGCGGCGCGAAAACAGCACATCGGGCAGATCGGACAGGGCCTGCACAAAGGCGTCATGCATGGCCCGCGGCACCATGCGGTCCACATGAATGACCACCGGACAACCCGCCGCCGCCCAATGCCGTGCCACCTGTTCGGCCCGCCCCAGCGCGGTATGCACCAGCATGACGATGCCCACCGTGGTCATGCGGCCATCCTCATGCCCAGTTCCCCTTGGACATCAGCCCGAGGATCTCAAGCTGCCGCCAATTGATGTATTTCTCGCTCCACTGACACCAGAGTTCCGGATTGTCTTTCAAGCTGTCGGCATAGGCGCGGTATTCCACCGATGCGGCGTAATGCTGGTGCCGCGTCAGCTCTTCCGCCGCCTTGACGGTAAAAGTGTCAAGGAATTTGGTGTGCAGCAACACGCCCGAGGCCTTTTCGCCGCCCCATTCATCAAAAACAAGGTTCAAACCGCGCGGCAGCAGCATGTGGGTCGAACTGACATAGACGTAGCGGCGATCCCATTTCACCAGCGGGATCTTGTTCAACGCGGGAGCCTTTTGCGGCGCATCGGCAAAGAACACCCGCTGGCGCGGCCCGCCCTGGATCCACAGATTGCCGAAATCGCGGTTCTTGGTGATGCCGTAATTGCCGGCATCGAACCAGTTGGCGATGTCCAGCGGGTCTTGTCCGGCGGCATAGGGCTGCGCGTCGATCCGGCCCTTGGGATACATGTCCAGCAGCATGGCGGAAAACGACTTGATCGCCGACGCATCCAGCCAGTCGGTCAGCGCCCGCAGCGGCCGGGTATCGCAGAACGGATAGACCAGAAATTCGTCGGGATCGACCACCAGCGTCCAATGCCCGTGCCCGTATTTGCGTTGCAGCCAGTTCAGCCAGTCAACGCCAAACCGCGCGCGTTTGTAGCTGCGCCGGGTATGCCAGACCGACACATCGGGCTGTTCGGACAGGTATTCCAGACTGCCATCGTTGCTGTCATTGTCCACAATCAGGAACTGATTGATGCCCATTTCGCGATAATAGCGCAGGAAATACGCCAGCCGGACCTTTTCGTTGCGCAGTGTGGCGAACAGCAGGATGTCACCGGGACGGATCGCTGCCGTGCGGTCGGCGATTGCGGTCAGTTCCCGGCGCTTGCGGAACGCCCGGATCAGCCAACGTTTGCGTTGCAACCGCAGGCGATATGACCGCCAGATGCCCACCCCTGCTCCCCTTCGCCGGGCCGCCCGTTCGCGACCCCGGCAACCGCACAACCCATGTCACGCGCGCCTTAATACGGCGTTGAAATGCATATCCCATGTCGGCAGGGAAACCAGTGATTGTTTCTGCGCCGCAAACGATACTGCCCCAACATCTGCCTTTGACCGCGTGATCCGCGCCTTTATCTGGTTGACCCAAGGATAAGGGTCAAGCGGGTTCAGGTAAACGGGAATGTCGCCCAGCGTTTCGCGCAACGCGGCAAGATCGGCGGCGATTACGGGCGTTCCGATGGCCGCCGCCTCGATCGGCGGCAGGCCATAGCCTTCGGCCAAGGACGGGAACAACAGCGCGGTTGCGGCGTGCAGGACGCCGGCCAATTCAGGGTCGGACAATCCCGGCATTTCGAACACGTGGTTCGTCAGCGGCCCCAACGCGTCCAGCCGGGCGAACACCGCCGCGTTTTCCCACCCCCGCGCGCCGGCGATCACCAGTTGCGGCATCACCGGCGGCGGATCGTCCAGCAGCAGGTCCCAGACCTGCAACATCAGGGCGTGGTTCTTGCGCGGCTCGATGGTGCCGACCACGGCAAACATCGGTCGCGCGGCGTCGAACCCCGGTGGCCAGCGCGGCGATACGGGCGC
>JBGSJU010000283.1:0-2503 GCA_041741655.1 Rhodobacterales bacterium | reverse complement strand
CACCGATCTGAACCGCGCGCGGGCGGACACGCGCGATTACCTGACCGCGCTGCGCGCCGCGGTGGAAACCCATATCGCGGCGGGTGGCGACATGGCGGGGGCCGGCGGGCTGGACCAGTCGGCCTTTGCCTATCTGGAAGGGTACGACACGCTGGCGGCCCGCAATGCGCTGGCGGCCTTCAGCCAGATGGAATGGGAATAGACCGCACCTACGCCATCTGCGCCCAGGCCATCTGCGCATCGGTTTCCACCGCGCAGGGGCGCACCGCGCGCAACCGGATCAAGGCCGCATCAGCCGCCTCGCCGGCCGCGATCATCAATCGTAACGCCACCATCCCGGACCGGCCACAGCCGCCCCGGCAGTGGATCAGCACCCGTTCGCCCCGCGCCAAGGCGTCCAGCAGTGGCTGCGCCACCTGCGGCCAGCGCGCGGTAAAGGCCGCATCCGGCGTCCCGAAATCCGCAATCGGCAGGTGCACCCAGCGCGTAAAGGTTGCCGCGGCCAGATCGGGCAGCGCAAGCACGCCGATCTCTTGATCCGTCAACAGCGTGACCACATGCGATGGCCCCCAATTGCGGATCGTCGCCACATCCGCGGGTCCGGGCACCGGCGCGATGGCCAGTTCGCCCGCCAGCACGGGCAGGGCGAACACCCGGAACGCCACCTGCTAAAGCGTCGATGCGGCGAAGGTATCGCAATCCTGCACGCGACCGGTCTGATAGCCGGTGGCGAACCACTTCATCCGCTGTGCGCTGGTGCCGTGGGTGAAAGTATGCGGTTGCGGCACCCGGCCCGCGCGTTTCTGCAAGGTGTCATCGCCGATCTGCTTGGCGGCGTTCAGCGCCTCTTCCAGATCGCCGGGTTCCAGCAGGCCATCGACCGATCGCGCCCAGACGCCCGACAGGCAATCGGCCTGCAGTTCCAGCCGCACCGTCAGGGCATTGGCCTGCGATTCGCCGACCGCCATGCGACGCTGGTTGACCTGCGGGAGGATGCCCAACTGGTTCTGCACATGATGCGCGATTTCATGCGCGATCACGTAGGCGGCGGCGAAATCGCCCTTGGCCCCCAGTTGGCTGGACATGGTGGCAAAGAAATCCGTGTCCAGATAGGCCTTCTGGTCCGCCGGGCAGTAGAATGGCCCGGTCGCGCCCGACGCGCCGCCGCAGGGCGATTGCGTGACGCCCGCGAACAGCACCAGAACTGGCGGCTGATAGGCGCGGCCCAGCTGTTCGCGGAACACCTGGGACCAGACCTGTTCGGTGGTCGCCAGCACCTGCGCGGAAAACTGCGCCGCGTGATCCTCGGCTGCCGTGGTTTCGCGCGGCGCACCCGTGGTGCCACCGCCCTGCAACAACGGTGTTACATCGACGCCGGTGAAAAATCCCAGCCCGTACCAACAGCAGGCCGACGCCGCCAATCCGCGCCGCACCACCGCCCCCGGACCGCCGCCGATCCTCGACATTCCGGCTTTCGCGCACACCTCGTAACCGCATGATCCCCTCGCGTGTCAGATTGCGCGTAGGGTGGCATGATCGCGGGCGCAGGCAAAGCCCGGATTTGCAGGATCAGGGGCTGATGCGGATGTCCGCACGCGAAACGGCCATTGCGCGATGGACCTTAGCCGCAGCGCACATTAGGTTTTCCGCGACACGTCAGACAGGACAGACGATGACCCCCGATGGCGACAGCCTGGCCAGCCGACCCTATCAGGTGCTGGCCCGCAAATACCGGCCCGAGACATTCGCCGATCTGGTCGGGCAGGATGCCATGGTGCGCACGTTGAAGAACGCCTTTGCGGCGGGACGCATCGCGCAGGCGTTCATCATGACGGGCATCCGGGGCACCGGCAAGACGACCACGGCGCGGATCATCGCCAAGGGGATCAACTGCATCGGGCCGGATGGCACGGGCGGGCCCACGACCGAACCCTGCGGCGTCTGCGAACATTGTGTGGCGATCATGGAAGGCCGCCATGTCGATGTGATGGAAATGGACGCGGCATCGCGCACCGGTGTCGGCGACATCCGCGAGATCATCGATTCGGTCGCTTATCGCGCGGCATCGGCCCGCTACAAGATCTACATCATCGACGAAGTGCACATGCTGTCCACATCGGCCTTCAACGCGCTGTTGAAGACGCTGGAAGAACCACCGCCGCATGTGAAATTCATCTTTGCCACCACGGAAATCCGCAAGGTGCCGGTCACCGTTCTGTCGCGTTGCCAGCGGTTCGACCTGCGCCGGATCGAACCCGAGGTGATGCTGACGCTGTTGAAGCGCATCGCCGCATCCGAGGGCGCGCAGATCACCGATGACGCGCTGGCGCTGATCACGCGGGCCGCCGAAGGGTCGGCGCGCGATGCCACGTCGCTGCTGGATCAGGCGATTTCGCATGGCGCGGGCGAAACCAATGCCGATCAGGTGCGCGCCATGCTGGGGCTGGCCGACCGGGGCCGGGTCATGGACCTGTTCGATCTGGTGATGCGCGGCGACGCGGCG
>JBGSJU010000282.1:0-10314 GCA_041741655.1 Rhodobacterales bacterium | reverse complement strand
ACCTCGGACCGCAGCGCGGCAGGTGCGGCGTGATACAGCGCAACCAGCCGCAACGCCTCGCTTTGCAGCGGATCCGCCTCGGACAGCAGCCATTCGATGCGGTGATCCAGCGCCTCGGCCACCCGATGCAACAGCGCGATCGAGATGTTGCCCTCGCCCGCCTCGATCTGCGCCAGATAGCGCGGTGACACACCCGAGCGTTCCGACAGCACCCGGCGGGGTATCCCCTTGGCCTCACGCGCGCGGCGGACGCGGTCGGCGACACGGCGGATCAGCGCCTGTTCTGCGGCATCGGCCGCGGCAGGGCGGGTGTGCCCATGAAAATCGGTGATTTCGGTCATGGCCCGCCCTTCCGTCATCTGTGCATTATAATTCACATGCGACAGGGGGCAATGGCGCTATGTGACGGGGTCAGGTTCCAGCAGCCGCCGGATCATCGCGGCGATATCGGCGGGCGGCCGCGTCTTGCGGAATTCCTTCGCGATGATGAAGACACACGTGAATCGGCCTTCGAAACACAGGGTGTCGGCCTGATAGCCGTTCACCCGGAACGAGATCGAGGTGTCCCCCAGCCGCGTCGGGGCCACCTGACAGTTCAGCCGATGCCGCGGCGTGATCGGTGCGCGGAAATCAAGGCTCAGATGCACAAAGGGCGTTCCCAGATTGCGATCCAGTTCCATCTGGAACCAGCCATCGCCGCCCAGATGATGTTCCCACCACGCGTTGATCGCATCCAGCGCAAACCATGGGATGCGCCCGGTATAGGCGATCTGCGCCGGGTCGCAGTCGCCCCAGGTCACCCGGATCTCATGGGTGAACGGCACTCAGTAGGTTTCCACGTGATACCGGCCCTCGCCCCGCAGGGTGTCACGCAGAGTGGCCCAGTTCTGGCCGAAGGATTCCGCGATATTGGTAAATGCCTGTTCCACGCCGTCCTCCATTCCGCGCAAACCGCAGACGTAGATATGGGTGCGCGGGTCCTGCAACATTTCGGCGACGGTATCCTCCTCGGCGCGCAAGCGGTCCTGCACGTATTCCTTTGGCTGGCCTGCAGCGCGGCTATAGACCAGATGCTTTTGCAACAGCGTCTCGGGCACCTTGGCCAGCGGGCCGAAATAGGGCAACGACCCCGGCGCGCGGGCGCCAAAGAACATCAACATCCCGCCGTTTTGCGCGCCCACGGTGCGCTGTCGCCGCATCGTGAACGCGCGCATCGGTGCCGACCCGGTGCCGGTGCAGATCATCAGCATCCGCGCGGCGGGATCGTCGGGCATCAGGAAGGTGGCACCGAACGGCCCGGTCACGCGCACCTCGTCGCCCTTTTGCAGGTCGCAGATGAAATTGCTGCACAGCCCGCCATCTTCGCGTTTCACGGTCAGGGACAGGTTGTTGTAATGCGGCCTCTCGCCATCGCGCGGGCTGGACACCGAATACAGCCGCGGCAGATGCGGCTTGCCGTCCTTGTCCAGACCGGGCGGGATGATGCCGATGGACTGGCCTTCCAGCACCGGGAAAGGCTGCCCGCCGAAATCCAGGATGATGTGGCGCACATCATGGTCCGGATCGTCGGTCAGCCGGGTATTGCCTTGCACGCGCGCGGTTGCAGGCTTGCCGAGGTTATACATGTTGACCGTGGCCTTTGCCGCACTGGCAGGTGCCCGCGCCTTGCCACCCGCGCCCTTGTGCGCATCGGCCAGCAGGGCAGCCATGGCGTCATCCAGCGCCTCCAGCCCCGTTGCGGCCTCGTCCTGGCCCAGATCCTCTTGCGGGGGCAGTTCCTGAAACGCGAATTGCTGGTCCAGCGTGTAGGGCGTGGCCACCACGCGCCATTCGTCGATCGACCCGGTGGGGCAGACCGGGATGCAATCCATGCAGAAATTGCATTTGTCCGCGTCCACCACGACATTGTTGTCGTCATGGGTGATCGCCTGAATCGGGCAGGTCATTTCGCAGGTATAGCAGCGGATGCAGATTTCAGGGTCGATCAGGTGCTGCTTGACAGGTTGGTTCATCAGGTTCCCTGAGGGTGCAGGATGACCTGCGGCAGCACCACCACCTCGATCACCGCCTGACACAGACCGCCGCAATCGGTGCAGCCGATGCAGGTGGTGGCCATGCGGGACATATCCTGCGCCAGCGCGGTCGTGCGCGGGGCATGGGCGATGCTGCGTTGGGTCAACATGAGGTTATCCTTTCCCGCGGGGCCTTTTGCTACCGCGAGTCTAAGCCCGCCGCCGATTCTGTCCTAGCCCCTTGGGCAAGAAAATTTCGGCGGCGGGGTTTGCTTCATGCCATGTGCAGTTTGACGTATTCGAAATCGCCCGGCTTGTTGTCGATCCCGACCTTGGGCGCGGCGATCCAGCCGGCATACTGGCCGGGCTCATAGCAGGGCTTCATCAGCGACTGGATGAAATCGCCATCCGCGCGGGTGGGCAGCCAGTCGGTCACGCCCTTGTCCCATTCCGCGCCCGAGATATGGCGGCCCTGCGGGTCAAAGGTATGGTTGGCGAACACGCCGATGCGCCGATTGAACGCCTCGTGCGGCAGTTTCATTTCAAACGCCACGCCCGCCTTTTCGATGATCTTGTTCCAACGCCCGATGCCGCCCGCCGCATCGCGGGTGTAATCGTCGCGCAGGCGCATGTTGATGGCGGTCAGGGCGGGCACCTCGTGGCGCACCAGCTTGCCATCCACCATGTCCCAGACCGGATAGGTGGCATTGGTCAGCCGGTGGTCATCGTCGATGCGGCTTTCCATATACCGGCCCTTGATGCCGGAATTGAACGCATTGGCGGCGTTGGTCGATACCTCTTGCCCGAACAGGTCCAGCGACAGGGTGTAATGCAGGTTCAGCTTTTTCTGGATCGTCGGCAGGTCGATCACGCCCAGCGCGCGGATGCGGGCGATGTCATGCGGGTCGTCAATCCCGGCAGCAACCATGGCCTGACAGGTCCGTTCAATCGTGCGGCCCACGCCGGTTTCACCGACGAACATATGATGCGCCTCTTCGGTCAGCATGAACCGGCAAGTGCGCGACATCGGGTCGAATCCGGATTGCGCCAGTGATTCAAGCTGCATCTTGCCGTCGCGGTCGGTGAAATAGGTGAACATGAAGAAGGACAGCCAGTCGGGCGTTTCCTCGTTGAAGGCGCCCAGCATGCGCGGCGCTTCCTCGCTGCCGGACTGGCGGCGCAGCAGGTCATCCGCCTCTTCGCGGCCATCCGCGCCGAAATACTTGTGCAGCAGATAGACCATCGCCCACAGGTGGCGGCCTTCTTCGACGTTCACCTGAAACAGGTTGCGCATGTCATAGAGAGACGGCGCAGTGCGGCCAAGGAACCGCTGCTGTTCGACCGAAGCAGGCTCTGTATCACCCTGAATCACGATCAGCCGCTTCAGCATGTTGCGATATTCGCCGGGCACCTCTTGCCACGCCGGCTGGCCGGCATGTTCGCCGCAGGGGATGGTGCGGCCTTCGACCTGCGGGGCCAACAGTATGCCCCAACGGTAATCCGGCATTTTCACATAGTCGAATTTCGCCCAACCCTTGGGGTCCACCGACACAGCAGTGCGCAGATATACCAGCGATTTCTGGAAATTGTCGGGGATCAGGTCGTTCCACCAGGTGATATAGCCTGGGTGCCATTTTTCCAGCGCCTTCAGCACGCGCTTGTCGGTGCTAAGGCCAACATTATTCGGGATAAGCGTGTCATAGGATACGTTGATCAGGTCAAGCATGGGGGCCTCCGTTGGATTGTGGGGAACGGGACCGACCCAGCCGGGACCCGTCAGGTGGGTCCCTGACCCACCGCTGATGCGCGTCAGACGCGTTGCATGTTGTAATCGCCGCGCACCCCGGTGCCATAACGCTGCAACGCGCCATCCGCGCCGGTCGCGTTGGGCCGGATGAAGATCCAGTTCTGCCAAGCGGTGAGGCGGCCGAAAATGCGGGTTTCCATCGTTTCCGGCCCGGCAAAGCGCAGGTTCGCCTCCATCCCGGTCATCGCATCAGGGCTATAGGATACGCGTTCCTCCATGAAGATGCGGATTTCATCCTCCCAGTCGATATCGTCAAAGGCGAATGTGGTCAGGCCCAGATCGCGCGCCTGATCCGCGTCCAAGGCCACTCCGATATGGTCCTGCAACGCGGTGACATGGGCGGGATCAGCCAGAAAACGAGTCTGCAAGCGCGTCAGATCATTGCCCATCGGGTAGGGGCCGAAATTGCCGGGCGACAGGGTGATTGCCGCCATGGGCCGATTATCACCATCAAACTCACCTTCCATCATATAGCTGCGGTCGCCCGCCCAGATCAGTTCTGCCAGCGGCCCGGCGAAACAACTGCCATGCTCTACCAGCGTCACGATCGACCGCGAGGTGACATCGACCCGTTTCATCACGCGCTTCCAGTAGGTCAGGATCTCATTGGCCAGCCAGTTTTCGCGGTTTGCCAGCAAAAACGCCTCATGGGCCAGCACCGCCTCCGCCGTACCTTGGGTGCGGAAGACCCACAGCCCGGCCTCCATCTCGTTCAGGCGCAAATGCAGGATCGCATCCTCGAATTCGCGCGCCAGCCGCAACAGCCAGCTTTGATCGCCCTCGGCCACCAAGGCATCGGTGGATGCGGGCACGTCACGGTCGGGGCCATTCAGCGTGATGGTGACGCGGCGATTGGAGCGGTCCACCATCGCCTCGACAAGACTGTAAGACAGCGACCCATCGGCATGGATCGTGCGCGCCAGCGGGCCCAACCTAATTCCACGTTCCGCCTTGGTCGGCAGCGCCTGCGCGAATTCTGCCGCGCGTTCGGCCACGACAGTGTCGAATTTGCTGTTCGGTGCGATCTCGTCGACCAGCCGCCAGTCCACGGCCCGCTTGCCCTTGACGCCTTCTTCGACAGAACAGAACACATCGGCCAGATCCCGGCGCACCTTGCGCTTGTCGGTCACGCGGGTCAGCCCGCCGGTGCCGGGCAACACGGCCAACAGCGGCACCTCGGGCAGCGCCACGTTCGATGTGCTGTCATCGGTCAGCATGATGTAATTGCACGCCAGCGCCAGTTCATAGCCGCCCCCGGCGCAGGCGCCACGGATGGCGGCGATGTATTTCTGCCCGCTTTCGGCCTCGGCCGCCTCGAAGGCGTTGCGGGTTTCATTGGTGAACTTGCAGAAATTCACCTTGTGGGCATGGCTTGCGCCGCCCAACATCCGGATGTTGGCCCCAGCGCAAAAGACCCGATCCTTGCCGGATTTAAGCACGACGACCTTGACCTCGGGGTGTTCGAACCTCATGCGATGAACGACATCGCTGAGTTCGATATCGACGCCCAGATCGTAGGAATTCAGCTTCAACTGATAGCCGTCAAACAGCCCGCCGTTCTCATCGACATCCATGAACAGCGTCGCCACGGCGCCATCATACTCCACTCGCCAATGGCGATAGCGGGTCGGGTCGGTCTGAAAGTCGATGACCTGGGTCACAATGGGCTCCTCCCCGGTGTCCTTGGATGCTATGACGATACCCGCGATTTGGTGTGGCGCAAAGAAGTTTTTGCAGGATAGTGCAGATTATTGCGGGCTTATATCTCATTCCAGCCAGATATATGCATTATATTGCTATTCTTTGGCCCAGTTCTGGACCATGGCGGCGTCCAACCCCATCACGGGCGCATCATCCAAGCTTGATAGAATCACCGCCACCTCGGCCTGCAACCGCGCCGCCGCCTGTGGCCGGCCCATCCGTGCCTTCAGCCGCGCATTGGCCAGTTGGATCAGCGCGCGGCAGAGCGCGCGTTCGCGCGAGTTGGGCGGACAGGCCATCCAGACGGGTTCCAGCACCTCATGCGCCTCCCAGAACCAGCCAGTGTGCAGGAACCGTAGCCCGGTCTGAAACGCGTCTGACGCGGCCAGTTGATCCGGCGTCATGCCGTGCCGCGCCGAGTCGCGGATGGCGTCATATCGACCCTCTTCCGGCCTTTTTGTGATCCCGGGCACGTAGGGTTCAGCCAAGAACCACCTCGGCGGTCTCGATCCGTTCCAGCCGGGCGCAGAATTCGGCGACATGGGCAATGACCATCTCAGGCTGATCCTGATGCGGGGCATGGCGGCAGTCGTCCAGCACAGCGACATCCACCGGCGCATAGCTGCGGGTTTCCACCTCGGTCACCTGTGCCAGCGTGCCATACTGGTCGTCGCGGCCCTGAATCACCAAGGCCGGGATGCGCCAGTAGTCGATCACATCGGCCACATTCCAGCCCGTAAAGTCCGGGTGCAGCCAGACATCGTTCCAACCGCGAAAGGCGTTATCCGGGTCGGTATGGTGCCGCGCCAGACGCGCGCGCAGGTCGCCGGTGGCGTAGGCATCGCGGGAGCGGGCAATCTCGTCCAAGCCCATCGGTTCGGTGAAGAAATGCGGTGCCATCAGGATCAACCCGCGCACCCGCATATCCGACACTGTTCCGGCGTAAATCGCGGCAATCGTGGCGCCATCCGAATGACCCAGCAACACGCAGCGCCGCACACCGGCCGCGTCCAGAACCAGCGGCAGCACATCCACCGCCTCGCGTGTCATGTAGTCCAAAGGGCGGGGCAAGTCGGTGGGGTCGGACTGGCCATAGCCTCCGCGACTATACGCCAGCACACCGAAACCGGTCGCAACTGCGAGCCGTTCGGGAAAATCGCGCCACAGACCCGCCGACCCCAGGCCTTCGTGCAACAAGACCAGCGTCGGCGTATCGGGCGACCCGGCATAGCGCATTTCCAGTCGCTTGCCGCCGATGGAAACGAACGGATCGCCCCACATCACGCGGACTCGCGCAGTTTGAACCGCTGGATCTTGCCGGTTGCGGTTTTCGGCAGGTCCGGCACGATATCGATCCAGCGTGGATATTTCCATTTGCCGATGGCGGATTTGACGTGGTCCTTGATGCCGTCCAGCGCATCCGCGCCGTGCCCCGGTTTCAGCACCACAAAGGCGCGCGGCTTTTCCAGCCCGTCCGAGTCGCGCTTGGCCACCACCGCCGCCTCCAGTACTGCCGGATGCGAAATCAGAGCCTGTTCCACCTCGAACGGGGACAACCATATACCGGACACCTTGAACATGTCATCGGTGCGCCCGCAGTAGACGAACCTTCCCTCGGGGGTCATTTCATACTTGTCGCCGGTGCGGGTCCATTCACCTTCGAACGTTACCCGGCTTTTGCCGCGCTGGTTCCAGTAACCGTCTGCCGCACTGGCCCCGCGCACAAGCAACTCACCGATCTCGCCGGGACCAAGATCGCGGCCTTCCTCATCAACCAGCCGCACCGCGTAACCCGGCACCGCGACGCCCGAGGTGCCATAGACCACATCATCAGGCCGGTTCGACAGGAAGATGTGCAGCATTTCGGTAGACCCGACGCCATCCAGAATATCGACCCCCCACAGCCCCTGCCATTTGCGCCCGATCTCGGCTGGCAGCGCCTCGCCAGCCGAGATGGTCCGTCGCAAGGGCGCTTTTGGCACCGGGGCCTTTTCCCAATGGTGCAGCAGCGCGGCGTAAAGCGTGGGCACCCCGCAAAAGATCGTCGGCTGTTCGGCGTCCAGAATTGCCGACACGGCGTCGGGCGTGGGCCGCCCCGGCAACAGGATGGTGGTCGCGCCAACCGACAGCGGAAAGGTGCAGGCATTGCCCAGCCCATAGGCAAAGAACAGTTTTGCGGCGGAATAGACCCGATCCTGTTCGGTGATCCCCAGCACCTGCGCCCCATAGGTATCCGCCGTGGCCCGCAGGCTGGCATGGACATGGCGCACGCCCTTGGGCTGGCCGGTGGACCCGGAGGAATAGAGCCAGAACGCGATTTCATCGGCGCTGACCGGCAACGCACTGGTCGGCCGCGCATCCGCCATGAAGGCGCGCCAACTGATCGTGCCCGCAGGTGCGGCGTCGCCGCCGATCACCACGACCACACGCAGGCTGTCGGCGGCGGCAATCGCGGGTTCCACCCCTGGCCACAGGTCCGCCGACACGAACAGCACCCGCGCGCGGCTATCCTTCAGGATGAAATCATAGACCGACGTGGCCAGCAGCGTGTTCAGCGGCACCGCCACTACGCCGGCCTTCAGCGCACCCCAGAAGATCATCGGCCATTCGATCTGGTCCTGCACCAGAATCAGTGCGCGTTCTTCGCGGCGGATGCCGTGACGCGCCAGCGCATCGGCGACCTTGCCGGAACAGGTCGCCAGATCGGCATAGGTCATTTCGCGCCCCGTGCCCGCCTCGCGGTAGGCAACGCGGGCGCTGCGGCCCTCGTCAAGATGGCGGTCGACGAAATAGGTGGCGGCATTGGCCGTCATGGTCCCCTCCCTCCGTCCCGATGAAACCGGCACGTGTTGCGATGGCCGCGCATTTCCCGACGCAGTCTGGAAAATGTCGGCGCTTCGGTCGCGTTCGTCCTCCTCGACTCACGCGAATTATGCTAAATAGTGCATTGTCTGCCGGGTTCTGCAACGATTATCTTGAATTTATGCATGATATTGCATAAGTCTTTGCATGACGTTGCGAGCGGATCCCGTGGAAATGTAAAGCTGCCATGACGGGCCAGCACGCCGCTGCGACGACGGGCCTCTTTTCGATCGCCTGCCAAAGCTTATGTCACTCCCAAAAGGAAATCATATGCTTTTGCGCCTGCAAGACGTCACGAAAACCTATCCGGGCGCTGAAGCGGCGGTGTTGCGTGGCGTTTCCCTGTCGCTGGAGGCTGGCGCGATGCTGGCGCTGACCGGCGAATCCGGGTCGGGCAAAAGCACGCTGCTGCATCTGGTGGGCGGGCTGGATACCGCTGACAGCGGCATGGTTGCGATCGACGGCACAGACCTGACACCGCTGGATGATATCGGGCGTGCATCGTTGCGGCACGGCACGGTTGGGGTGATTTTCCAGCAGTTCAACCTGATCCCGTCACTGACGGTTGCGGCGAATGTCGCGTTTCAGGCGCGGCTGGCCGGACGGCATGACCCGGATCTTGCGCAGGCGCTGGCCACCCGGCTGGGGCTGGCGGCGCATCTGGACAAATATCCGGAACAGCTTTCGGGTGGGCAGCAACAGCGCGTCGCGATCGCGCGCACGCTGGCCGCACGGCCAAAACTGGTGTTGGCGGATGAACCGACCGGCAATCTGGACGAAACAACGGCGGACACCGTGTTTGCCCTGCTGTGCGAACTGGTCGCCGAAACCGGCGCGGGCCTGATCCTCGTCACGCATTCGGAACGGCTGGCGGTGCGGTTGCCGCGGCGGTTGCATCTGTCAGCCGGGGCGTTAGCCGGTAGGCCCGTGTCGTGACCGCGCCGATCCTCGCGGCGCTTCTGGGGCATTGGCGCCGCAACCCGCTGCAACTGTTCACGCTTTTGGCGGGTCTGGCGCTGGGCACGGCCTTGTGGTCGGGCGTGCAGGCGATCAATGCCGAAGCGCGGGCCAGCTATGACGCCGCGGCCGCAACGCTGGCCGAGGGCGATGTGGCGCAGATTACCGCGCGGGATGGCGCGGTGATGACTGACAGCACCTATGTCGCGTTGCGGCGCGCGGGATGGCTGGTGTCTCCGGTCATCAACGGGCGGCTGGGGTCGGTGCGCATCGTCGGTATCGACCCTTTGACGGCGCCGGGGGGCGTCGGGCCCATTGGCACCACAGGTGATGCCGATCTGGGCGCCTTCCTCATGGGGAAGGGTCAGATTTTCGGCCGGGCGGATACCCTTGCCGCCCTGCCCGAAACCGGGGCGATTGCTGTAGTGGCGCCCGATGTGGCCCCGAACACCGTCATTGCGGATATCGGTGTGGCACAGCGGCTGCTGGGGCGGGCGGGACAGATCGATCGCTTGCTGGTCGCCGCCGTGCAACCGATGACCCAGCAGGCCCTGGCGCAAGTGGCCCCGGATCTGGTCATGACCGCCCCACAAGGCGCCAGCGACGTGGCGCGGTTGACCGACAGTTTTCACCTGAACCTGACCGCCTTCGGATTGCTGTCTTTTGCGGTTGGGCTGTTCATCGTGCATGGCGCCATCGGGCTGGCGTTTGAACAGCGCCGGCCGATGGTGCGCACGCTGCGGGCGCTGGGCGCGCCATTGGGCCGTGTCATCACCGTAATGGCGGTGGAACTGGCGGTGCTGGCTTTTGTGCCAGGGGCCATCGGGGTCGCGCTGGGCTATCTGGTGGCAGCGGCGTTGTTGCCTGATGTCGCCGCAACGCTGAGGGGCCTGTATGGCGCGGATGTGTCGGGGCAGCTGACGTTGCGCCCGGTCTGGTGGCTGTCCGGGCTGGCGATGGCGATGGGCGGCACGG
>JBGSJU010000281.1:0-9709 GCA_041741655.1 Rhodobacterales bacterium | reverse complement strand
CTGCGCGATCTGCGCGCCTTGCGCGCTGTCCTGCGCCGCCAGCACCAGCGCGATCTCGCGGGCCGCCGTCGCGGTCATCTGCCGCGTGACGCCTTCAAAGTGGCGCTGGATGAACACCACGGACACCACCAGTTGCAACGTCACCACCGGCAGGATCAGGATAAGCGCCGCCCGCCCGAAAAGGCCGCGCGGCAGATAGCGTTTGAGCCAATCAAAGGACATGCGCTAAACCTAGCGACGGCAACCACGCGGCGAAAGGCGGAACATGCAGGACCCGGATCCCGATTTTGCGCCACAAGTGGGTGAGGCCGAGGCGCTGGAGCCCGGCCTGCGCCGCATCCTCGCGCCGAATCCGTCGCCGATGACGTTTCGCGGCACCAATACCTATCTGCTGGGCGACCGCGGACTGGCGGTGATCGACCCCGGCCCGGATGATCCGCGCCATCTGGCGGCGATTCTTGCGGCGGTGGGACCAGGTCAGCACATCAGCCACATCCTAGTCACCCATGCGCATCTGGACCATTCGCCGCTGGCGCGCGCCTTGGCTGCGGCCACCGGCGCGTCGGTGCTGGCGTTTGGCGATGCGCAGGCCGGGCGCAGCGCGGTGATGGACCAGCTGGCGGCCAGCGGGCTTGCGGGGGGCGGCGAAGGCGTGGACCATGCGTTCGTCCCCGATGTGGTGCTGGCGGACGGCGACAGCGTTGCAGGCGACGGCTGGCAGGTGACGGCCGTGCACACGCCGGGGCATTTCGGCAATCACCTGAGTTTCCTGTGGAATGACGCGGTATTTTCCGGCGATCTGGTGATGGGCTGGGCCACATCGCTGGTGTCGCCGCCATATGGCGATTTGACCGATTTCATGGCGTCCTGCGCCCGTCTGGCTGCGCACGCGCCACGCGTGGCCCATGCCGGACATGGCAGTGCCATCATGGACCCGGTCGGTCGCCTGAACTGGCTGATCGACCACCGGCGGGGCCGCGAGGCCGAAATCATGGCCGCCCTCGCCCACGGCCCCGCCACGCCTGCCGAACTGGCCACACGCATCTACATCACGACGCCGCCCGCCCTGATCCCCGCAGCCACCCGCAATGTGTTCGCGCATCTGATTGATCTGCATGGAAAATCCCGCGTGACAGCCCATCCCGCCCTCGCCGCCGACGCGCTGTTTCAGCGGCGTGACTGACCTGTCACATTTCCGCAAGGAAACCGCCCGAACCTACTGGACGCCCCCCAGAGACGTTGCTATACGCGCCCTCGTGTTCCGGCGTAGCTCAGCGGTAGAGCAGTTGACTGTTAATCAATTGGTCGTAGGTTCGATCCCTACCGCCGGAGCCAAAAATCTTATTATTGCAAAACGATAGCAGGCCGCCTCAAGAGGCGGCCTTCGTGTTTTGCGGGTGTCGTCGCGTGGTCACGCGCATGAAAAAGGGGAGCGCCTCTGCACTCCCCTTTCGCATTGTCTATACGACAGCAATCTCCGTCAGCTACAGCCCGACGTCCCGCCACAGGTGTTGCATTTCATGCAGGTGCCGTTGCGCACCAGCGTGTAGTTGCCGCATTCGCCGCAGGCCTCGCCTTCGTAGCCCTGCATCCGCGCCTTGGTGCGGGCGTCCATCGACACCGTGCCGGTCCCCAGCGCGGTGACCGAAACGTAGGTCGAGGTTTCCGGGATCAGCCGGTTCAGCGCCGCCACCGGATCGGTGCCGTTCATCGCCATGCCGCCCTGCAACACCACCAGTTCCTGCGGCAACCGCTTGCGCAGGTAGCCGGTCGAGCTGATCTGTTTCAGCACTTCCAGACTGCGCGAGGTGGCCGAGTCGCTGAGTTCCTTCAGGTTCGCCACGCCTTCGACCTCGTCGCCGCGGCCCAGATCGTCGAAGGACGCGCCTTTGGGGGCAACATGCGCCAGATCGGTACGATCCAGGTAGGACACGGCCAGTTCGCGGAAGATGTAATCCAGAATGGACGTGGCGTTCTTGATCGAGTCGTTGCCCTGCACCATGCCGGCCGGTTCGAATTTGGTGAAGGTGAAGGCGTCAACGAATTCCTCCAGCGGCACGCCGTATTGCAGGCCGACGCTGACCGCGATGGCGAAGTTGTTCATCATCGCGCGGAAACCGGCCCCTTCCTTGTGCATGTCGATAAAGATCTCGCCCAAGGTGCCGTCGACGTATTCGCCGGTGCGCAGGTAAACCTTGTGCCCGCCAACAATTGCCTTCTGGGTATAACCCTTGCGGCGCTCGGGCAATTTGGTGCGCTGCGCGCGGATGATTTCCTTGATGATGATCTTTTCGACGATCTTTTCCGCCAGCACGGTCGCCTTTTCATGCGGCGTGCCGGCTTCCATCACATCGGCGGCGTCCTCGTCATCCTCGACCAGCGCGGACGCCAGCGGCTGTGACAGCTTCGATCCGTCGCGATACAGCGCGTTGGCCTTGATACCCAGCGAATGCGACAGTTCATAGGCGCGCTTGCAGTCTTCCACCGTGGCCGAATTCGGCATGTTGATCGTCTTGGAAATCGCGCCCGAGATGAAGGATTGCGCGGCGGCCATCATGTAGATGTGGCTGTCGACCGACAGATAGCGCTTGCCGCGCTTGCCGCAGGCGTTGGCGCAATCGAATACCGACAGATGTTCATCCTTCAGGAACGGCGCGCCTTCCAGCGTCATCGTGCCGCAAACATGGTCGTTCGCCGCGTCGATCTGCGCGCGGGTGAACCCCAGATGCCGCAGCAGGTCGAACGATGGATCAGCCAGCTTGTCGTCCGGGATGCCTAGCGTGCCCTTGCAGAAATCGGCCCCCAGCGTCCACTGGTTGAACACGAAGCGGATGTCGAAGGCCGACCCAAGTGCGGCTTCTACCTTTTCGATCTCGCGCGGGCCAAAACCATGCCCGATCAGCGCGGTGTGATTGATGCCGGGGCAGTTGCCCAACGATCCGTGACCCACCGCGTAGGCCACCATTTCCGCGATCTGTGCCGATCCATAGCCCAGCTTTTCCAGCGCGGCAGGCACCGACTGGTTGATGATCTTGAAATAGCCGCCGCCCGCCAGTTTCTTGAACTTGACCAGCGCGAAATCGGGCTCGATCCCCGTGGTGTCGCAATCCATCACCAGACCGATCGTGCCGGTGGGGGCGATTACCGACACCTGCGCGTTGCGATAGCCATGCTGTGCGCCCAGATCCAGCGCCTCGTCCCAGGCCGACATCGCCAGGTCCACCAGACGGCGGTCGGGGCAGTTGGCGTGGTCCAAGGGCACGGGTTTCACCGCCAGACCTTCGTAGCCGTCCGCATGGCCATGCGCAGCGTTGCGGTGGTTGCGGATCACGCGCAGCATGTGGGCCGCGTTGCGGGCGTAGCCGTCGAAGGCGCCCAGATCGCGCGCCATTTCGGCCGAGGTCGCATAGGCCACCCCGGTCAGGATCGCGGTCAACGCCGCGCCCATGGCCCGGCCCTTGTCGCTGTCGTAGCCAAGGCCAAGGTTCATCAACAACCCGCCGATATTGGCATAGCCGAGCCCCAGCGTGCGGAATTCATAGCTGTTCTGCGCGATTTCTTTGGACGGAAACTGCGCCATCATCACCGAGATTTCCAGCGTGATGGTCCAGAGCCGGCAGGCGTGGATGTAATCCTCGGACTGGAACTGCCCGTCCTTCAGGAAGGTCAACAGGTTCAAGGACGCCAGATTGCAGGCGGTGTCATCGAGGAACATGTATTCCGAACAGGGGTTCGACCCGCGGATCGCGCCGTCTTCGGGGCAGGTGTGCCAGGCGTTGACGGTGTCATGAAACTGGATGCCGGGATCGGCGCAGGCCCAAGCGGCGTGGCCGATGGTTTCCCACAGATCGCGCGCCTTCAGCGATTTCGCGACCTTGCCATCGGTGCGGCGCAAGAGCGCCCAATCGGCATCGTCCTGCACCGCCTTCAGGAAGGCATCGGTGACGCGGACCGAGTTGTTGGAATTCTGGCCGGAAACCGACGCATAGGCCTCGCTGTCCCAATCCGTGTCATAGGTCGGGAATTCGATCGCGGTGTAACCTTGCCGGGCGTAATCCAGCACGCGCTTGACGTAAGTTTCCGGGATCGCAACCTTCTTGGCACCGCGGATCGCGGATTTCAGCGCGGGGTTTTTCGCCGGGTCCACGGCATCATCGGTGGCACCGTCCCATTGACGGATTGCGGCGAAGATCTCGTTCAGGTGGCGCTCGTGCATCTTCGATCCGGCGACGATCGAGGCGACCTTTTGTTCCTCTTTCACCTTCCAGTTCACGAATTCCTCGATATCGGGGTGGTCGACGTCACAGATCACCATCTTCGCGGCGCGGCGCGTGGTGCCGCCCGATTTGATCGCGCCCGCCGCGCGGTCGCCGATCTTCAGGAACCCCATCAGCCCCGACGACTTGCCGCCGCCCGACAGTTTTTCGCCCTCGGCGCGCAGCGACGAGAAATTCGTGCCGGTGCCCGAGCCATACTTGAACAGCCGCGCCTCGCGCACCCACAGGTCCATGATGCCGCCTTCGCCCACCAGATCGTCCTTCACGGACTGGATGAAGCAGGCATGCGGCTGCGGATGTTCGTAGGCGCTGGTGGACTTGGTCAACACCCCGGTCTGGTAATCCACGTAATAATGGCCCTGCGACGGCCCATCGATACCATAGGCCCAGAACAGGCCGGTGTTGAACCATTGGGGCGAGTTCGGCGCGGCCATCTGCGCGGCCAGCATGAACCGCATCTCGTCGAAATAGGCCTGCGCGTCGGCCGCGGTGGTGAAATAGCCGCCCTTCCAGCCCCAGTAGGTCCATGCGCCAGCCAGCCGGTCGAACACCTGCTTGGAGGACGTTTCGCCGACAAACCGTTGATCCGCAGGCAGTTTCGCCAAGGCGTCGGCGTCAGGCACCGACCGCCACAGGAATTCCGGCATTCCGTCCTCGGCCACCCGTTTCAGAACCGCGGGCACACCGGCCTTGCGGAAATATTTCTGGGCGATGACGTCGGATGCCACCTGGCTCCACGTCCGGGGCACCTCGATGCCCTCTTGCCGGAACACCACGGACCCGTCCGGGTTGCGGATTTCCGACGCGGTGGTGACAAAATCCAGTGCCGCATAGGCATCGGCATCGGCGCGGGTGAATTTCCGTTCAATCTTCATGGCTGCCCCAAGTCCTTTTGGTTGGTCGTCGTTCCGTCATCGTGCAAGGCGGGCCGCTGCACGGTTTGTGCCGCGAACGTGGTCCCAAACGCCCAAAGACGCTGTGGGTATTTCTGGTCTTCCGCCTCTGCTCGTTGCCGACCCCTCACTATATGTTGTGGTTCAATGATCAGCCCGCACAAACTGGCGTAGAATTGGGGGGGTGGTCAATCCAATTTTTTGCGCTGGAAACGGATTTTCTGATTGACGCGCATCGGCGCCACCACCCTGCGGATTCGAATGGTTAACCCTTGCGGGGACAAGTCTGTGGACCATTTCCCACACCAATCGGAAAATCGCTTTTCAATGGCACGGTTACGACAACTTGATACCATCAGACGGCAAGCTTGCGGCAGGATCAGATGACGACCACCACCCACGGGGAAAGAACGCGGATGATGCACAAGATATGGGCCTGTCTGCGACTCACCCTAGGGTGCCTGTGGCTGGCGGGCTGCGCGGTCCAACCCGGGCTGCGGCAGGCACCGGGCACATTGACCGAATTGCACTATCTTTATGACGCGCGGCCGGCGCGGTTGTTTTCAATCGCCGCCGAAGTCTGCACGGACCCGGCGCAGCGCGTGGCGCGACCCGAACGCAATGTCGTGGAATGCCGCAGCCTGATGCCCCCCGCCAACACTGCCGCCGCCATTCTGGCCTTTGGCGGCAACATCACCGACCTGCCGGAAAGCGTGATCCGTTTTGCCGGCACGCCCGGTGCATCCTATCTGGTGCGGGCCACCGTGTATCTGGAGGTGCCGCGCGATGGCCGCGCGCCGGTCCAGGTACAGGCGGACGACCCGGAAGTCTGGCAGCGGCTTGCGGCGATCCTGACGGCCACGGGCGGCACACCGGCACCGTGACGGTGCATCCGGTCAGACCGTGCGGCTGAATGTTCGGGGTGGCTGACTGGTCGGGGCGAGAGGATTCGAACCCCCGACCTACGGTACCCAAAACCGTCGCGCTACCAGACTGCGCTACGCCCCGACGTGTTCGACATAGCCGCTTGTTGCCAGGATGAAAAGCCCGCAAACCGGCCACGCGGTGTCAGCAGGGCCAGACCGAGCCGGCCCCGAAGGCCGGGTGACGCAGTTGCGCCCCCGGACCAATGCCCAAAGCCTTCGCCAGACCGCCGTTGATCTCCAGCACCGCAAGGATATCGGCCCCGCCGGGGATCGAGGTTTCGTCGCCCGGTATGGCATTGGCGTGCACGTGTCGCACCACGCCGTCGGCCCCGACAAAGATCATGTCCAGCGGGATCAGCGTGTTCTTCATCCAGAATGCGACGGTCTGCGGTCCCTCATAGACGAACAACATCCCGGCCCCACGCGCCATGCGGTCGCGAAACATCAGCCCGCGCGCCCGTTCATCCGCATCATCCGCCACTTCGACCGAAAACCGCGCTGCACCGTTGGTCCAGCGCAGCAACACCTCGTCGGTACGACATTCGGCCGCGGCGGCCAGACCGGGCCAAAGCATGGCCGACAGGACGACGGCCGCATCCCGGGCGCGCCGCGTCACGGCAGGGCCTTTTTCACGCCGGTTTCCCATGCCATGACTTCGGTCGCCATACGCCCGCGTTTGCCTTCGATGACCCGCAGCGCCACCGCCTCGCCGGGTGCCAGATCGGCAAATCCGGACCGGCGCAGCACCTCGATATGGACAAACACATCCTCGGCGCGGCCAAAGACATTGGCAAATCCGAACCCCTTGCCCTTGTCGAACCATTTGATCCGGGCCGGTTCCAGCGGCGCGGCACGCATGACTTCGGGATCGATGTCCTCGAAATCGGCCAATGGCAGGCTGTCGCCGCCTTCGGGCGGACGTATCGCCAGCACTTCGACCGCCTGCGACCCGCGGTCCGTCCGCTGCACAAGGATATCATGCGCGCGCCATCCGACACCGAACTTTGTCCGAAATTCCGCAGCACATTGGCATGCAGCAAGATGTCCGGACCGCCGCCGTCGGCAATGACAAACCCGAACCCCTTCACGGGGTCGAACCATTTCACCTGACCGCTGACGCGATTGGGTTGGATCGTTTCATCAGTCACAAGTCGGCTTCCATGTCTGTTCTGTCGCGTTTGCCATCGCGTCCCTTGTCACACGCTGACAGGCAATTTCAAGGTCAAAACACCGCCAAGAACCGACGATCTGCACTTCACGTCACGTGAATTTCACGGGTTCAGACGGGCGACCGACCATGTGTCCCCGGGTGCCAACCGGCGCCAGACGAACCGGTCGTGCAGGCGAAACGCGCCATCGGCCCAGAACTCGATTTCGAACGGCTGGATGCGGTACCCGCCCCAATAAGGCGGGCGCGGTGGGTTCAGGCCGTGCAGCGCCGTCATCTTGGCAACCTCGGCCATCAGGGTGACGCGGCCATCCAACGGGCGCGACTGCCGCGACGCCCACGCGCCCAGCCGGCTTTTCAGGCTGCGCGAGGCGTAATATTCATCCGCTTTCGGCCCATCCTCGCGCGTGACCGCGCCCCGCACGCGGATCTGGCGGTGCAGGGATTTCCAATGCAGCACGAACGCGGCATGGCCAGCGTTATCGATCTCGCGCGCCTTGGCGCTTTCGAAATTGGTATAGAACACAAAGGCACCCTGCCCCGCGCCCTCCACCTCGATCTCTTTCAGCAGCACCATGCGCGCGTTCGGGCGCCCTTCGGCGTCCACGGTGGCCAGCGCGATGGCATTCGGGTCGTTCGGCTCGGCCTCCGTGGCCTCGGCCAGCCAGGCCTGCGCCAGCACGAACGGGTCATCCCCCGCGAAAATTCCGGTTCTGTCGGTCATGTGTCCGTTTCCTTCGTTTCTTCGGCAGGCCCCTGAATGGCCCAAGGCCAGCCCCTAAGCCGCTCACAGGCAGACTGCCATGCGCGCCACACTCTGGATGGCATGCCATGGGGCACACTTGATGACGGCGGGCGCGTCCCGTAAAGGGTCATCTAGCGGGAACCTATCCGGGGAACAGGAATGACCAATACGCTCATGGCCGGCAAGCGCGGGCTTATCATGGGGCTTGCCAATGACAAGTCGATCGCGTGGGGCATCGCCAAAGCCTGCGCGGGGGCCGGAGCTGAGCTTGCCTTCACCTACATGGGCGATGCGTTTCGCAAGCGCGTGGAACCGCTGGCCGCCGAACTGGGTGTCACCAAGCTTTATGATTGCGACGTGTCCGACGAGGACAGCATCGACGCCGCCTTTGATGCGCTGGCGCAGGATTGGGACCGGCTGGATTTCATCGTCCATGCCATCGGGTTTTCCGACAAGAACGAATTGCGCGGCCGCTACGTGGATACGTCGCGGCAGAACTTCCTGATGACGCTGGATGTGTCCTGCTACAGCTTTACCGCCGTGATGCAGCGCGCCGAAAAGCTGATGACCAACGGCGGGTCCGCCGTGACGCTGACCTATTACGGCGCCGAACAGGTGATGCCGCATTACAACGTGATGGGCGTGGCCAAGGCGGCGCTGGAGGCGTCGGTGAAATATCTGGCCGAGGATCTGGGCAAGGACGGCATCCGCGTCAACGCGATCTCTGCCGGCCCGATCAAGACGCTGGCGGCCTCTGGCATCGGCGATTTCCGCTATATCCTGAAATGGAACGAGTTGAACTCGCCCTTGCGCCGCAACGTGACGCAGGACGAGGTCGGCAAGGCCGCGCTGTTCCTGCTGTCCGACCTTGGCTCGGGCACCACGGGCGAAAACCTGCATGTGGACGCGGGCTATCACGTCGTCGGCATGAAGGCGGTGGATGCCCCCGATATCGACGTTGTCACCGGCCGCAAGGAGTGATCGCCCATGACCCCCGCCTCTGATCGCTTGCCGCATGAACGCGGATTTCACGTGTCATGGGACCAGATCCACCGCGATGCCCGCGCGATGGCGTGGCGGTTGCAGGGTCAGGGGCCGGAGGATGGCAACTGGCGCGGCGTTGTCGCCATTACCCGTGGCGGCATGGCGCCCGCGATGATCGTGGCGCGCGAACTGGACATCCGCACCGTCGATACGATCAGCGTGAAGAGCTACAACCATCAGGCCCAGACCGAGCCCCGCGTGATCAAGGCGCCCGACGCGGCGACGATGGGCGACGGGACCGGCGTCCTGATCGTCGACGACCTCGTGGACACGGGAAAGACGCTGGAGCTCGTCCGCAGGCTCTATCCGAGGGCGCATTTCGCCACCGTCTACGCCAAGCCAAAGGGCCGGGCGATGGTCGACACCTTCATCACGGAAGTGAGCCAGGACACCTGGATCTTCTTTCCCTGGGACATGGCGCTCCAGTACGTGGAGCCCTACCGGGGCAAGTGACGCTGTAATTGCATCGGGTCTCGTCCGAACAGAACGCGACCCTCGCTCATGTCCCCGCGCGATTAGGCAAGTGACTAATCGCGCCGCGCCTGCCTGCCCCTGGCAGGCGCGTTACCGCGCCAGCCCAGTCAGGCGCGCCGCGATTTCTCCGTTCAGGAGTGATTGGCTCCCCCTCGGGCTCCGCTCGCGCTCCGCCCGACCGA
>JBGSJU010000280.1:0-4830 GCA_041741655.1 Rhodobacterales bacterium | reverse complement strand
CGCCCGATGGCGCCCGGCTGACGCTGGACGCGGGTGCGCTGACCCTGAAACTGCGCGCGGGGGTGCCGCCGTTCACCGTGCTGGGCAACGGTGCGCCGCTGGCAACCGGGGTGACGCGGCGCGAGGTCTGGGTTGACGGGTTGGCACCCGGATACCTGACCCTGTCGGTGATCGACGCCAAGGGTCGCGTGGCGCGGGCCGATCTGCGGTTGGACTAGCCCGCAAACTCTGAACGCACATAGCCCTGAATGAACAGCAGCGCAGTCAGATCGCCGTGGTTCACTCGGATGTCGCATTGCGCCTGCACCGCGGGTTTCGCGTGCAGCGCAACGCCAGTGCCCGCCGCGCCCAGCATCCCGAGATCATTCGCGCCATCGCCCACGGCGATCACATCGGCGGGTGTCAGGTGCAACCGGTGGGTGATCCGTGTCAACGCATCGACCTTGGCCTGCCGTCCCAAGATGGGCCGCGCCACGTCGCCGGTCAGGGTGCCGCCATCCACCAGAAGCGTGTTGGCATGGTGTTCGTCAAACCCCAAACGCGCCGCAATCGCACCGGTAAACGCCGTGAACCCACCCGAAACCAGCGCCGCATGCGCCCCATGCGCCCGCATCGTGGCCAGCAAGGCTGTCCCCCCCGGCATCAGCGTGATCCGTTCCGCCAGCACCCGGTCGATCACATCCACAGGCAGGCCGCGCAACAGCGCGACGCGTTCCAACAGCGCCGCCTCGAAATCCAGTTCGCCATTCATCGCGCGCGCCGTGATGCCCGCCACATGCGCGCCCACGCCCGCCATGTCGGCCAGTTCGTCGATGCATTCCTGCCGGATCATCGTGCTGTCCATGTCGGCCAGCAGCATCGCCTTTTTCCGTCCGCCCGCGCGCTGGAATATCAGGTCCACGCCGTCGCGCTGCAGATCTTCCCACAGGTCCCAACGGTCGTCCGGCAAGGCGTCCAACCGGAATTCCGCCGCTTCGGCCTCGGACAACCACGCCACCATCCCGTCGCCCAAAGCGCGGGCCAGAGCGTCAACATGATGCGGGTCCAGCCCGCCGGGACGGGCGATCAGCGTGGCGGTAAACATGGCGAACCTCCGTTTTCGCCCCGATGCCACAGACGCGTTCGAAATGCCAGTCAGTCGGCCTTTAGCGGCGGCGAAACGGTTGCAGGATCAGCCGGTCCAGCCATTGATCGCGCAGCCCGCCATAGATGCCGATGCCGAACCGGATCGGCCCCGCCGCATGCGCGCGATGGGTGCCAAAGGCATGGTCCCAGATCAACAGGGCAAAGCCATAGTTGCTGTCGGTTTCATCCCGCCTATCGGAATGGTGGATGCGGTGCATTTCCGGCGTCACGATCACCCGGCGCAATGCACGTTCCAGCCCCACCGGCAGCGCGACATTGGAATGGGTGAACAACGCGGTTGCGTTCAGGATTACCTCGAACGCCAGCACCGCCACCGGGGGCAGGCCCAAGGCCACGACCAGCGCGATCTTGATCGCCATCGACAGCAGGATTTCCAGCGGATGGAACCGCAACGCGGTCGTCACATCCATCGCCGGGTCGGCATGGTGCATCCGGTGCAACCGCCACAGCGCGGGCACCTTGTGAAACACCACATGTTGGCCCCAGATCGCGAAATCCAGCGCCAATATGCCCAGAGGAATGGCCAGCCACGCGGGCACCGCCAGCCAGTTGAACAGCCCCACCCCCTGCGACGCCGCCCAGATCGCCGCCCCCGTCGCAAGCACCGGAAACGCCAGCCGCAGGATCGCCGTGTCCACCGCCACCAGCGCCAGATTGTTGGCCCAGCGGATCAGGCGCGGCACTTCGGCCCGCCGGTGCGGCGCGGCCATTTCCCAGACCGCCATCAACGTCAGCACGCCCAGAAAAAAGGCCAGCCGTATGGTGCTTTCGTGCGGCAGTTCGGTAGGAAGTTCGGGCATGGTGGCCTCTTGTATTCAATAATCACGATGTATGCCGCGCCCTGTCCCGCGACAAGTAACGATGCGGTCACAAAGTTTCCGATCTGCGCCGCCTTGTAGCGGGGCTGCGTCGTTTTCGCCGGCTGATCCGTCACCCCCATGGCATTTTCACGCTTGCAGGATGTCAAGGCGGGGCATAGCGATGGCAGCGGGACACCCCTTCCCAACAAGGGGCGCTGATCTGGAAGGATAGCATATGACGACGACGCTCCCGGCAACGCGGCCGGCAAACCCGCGTTTTTCCTCTGGCCCCTGTGCCAAGATCCCCGGTTTTTCCCTGAACATTCTGGCAGACGCGCCCCTGGGCCGCTCGCATCGCGCCACGGTCGGCAAGGCGAAACTGAAGGCCGCGATTGACGGCACCCGCGACATTCTGGGCATCCCGGCCGATTACCGCATCGGCATCGTGCCCGCGTCCGATACCGGCGCGGTGGAAATGGCGATGTGGACGCTGCTGGGCGCGCGCAAGACCACGATGATCGCGTGGGAAAGCTTTGGCGAGGCTTGGGTGACCGACGCCGTCAAGCAGTTGAAACTCGACGCCATCGTGCGCACCGCGCCCTATGGGCAGATCGTCGATCTGGCATCGGTCGATTTCGACACCGATGTGGTGTTCACATGGAACGGCACCACGTCGGGCGTGCGCGTTCCGAATGGCGATGCGATCCCGGCGGGCCGCGCTGGCCTGACAATCTGTGACGCGACCAGTGCCGCCTTTGCGATGGACCTGCCGTGGGACAAGCTGGATGTGGTGACGTTCAGCTGGCAAAAGGTGCTGGGCGGCGAGGCCGCGCATGGCATGATCGTGCTGTCGCCCCGCGCGGTCGAACGACTGGAAAGCTATACCCCCGCCTGGCCGCTGCCGAAGATTTTCCGCCTGACGTCGAAGGGCAAGATCTCCGAAGGCATCTTCGTGGGAGAGACGATCAACACGCCCTCGATGCTGGCGGTCGAGGATTATCTGGTCGCGCTGGACTGGGCCAAAGCTAATGGCGGGCTGAAGGGCCTGATCGCGCGAGCGGATGCCAATGCGCAGGTCATCCATGATTTCTGCGCCACGCATGACTGGCTGACCAATCTGGCGGATGATCCGGCGACATGGTCGAACACGTCCGTCTGCCTGAAATTCACTGATCCCCGCATCACCGATGGCGCGGCCTTCGCCAAGGCGGTCGCGAAGCGGCTGGAAACCCAAGGCGTGGGCCTCGATATCGGCGCCTATCGCGACGCGCCGCCCGGCCTGCGCATCTGGTGCGGATCGACGGTGGAAACCGCCGATGTCGCCGCCCTGATGCCGTGGATCGACTGGGCCTTCCAGTCGGAAATCGCCGCACTTTGATCCTGCAGGTCGGCAGCTGACGGCCGACCAAACCACAATCCCCCATATGAGGACCACTGACATGGCCCCCCGCGTGCTCATTTCCGACGAACTCTCTGACGCCGCCGTGCAGATCTTCAAGGATCGCGGCATCGACGTCGATTTCCAGCCTCAGCTTGGCAAGGACAAGGACAAGCTGCTGGAAATCATCGGCAATTATGATGGCCTTGCCATCCGGTCCGCCACCAAGGTGACGGAAAAGATCATTGCCGCCGCCACCAACCTGAAGGTGATCGGCCGCGCCGGCATCGGCGTCGATAACGTCGATATCCCCGAAGCATCGAAAAAGGGCATCATCGTGATGAACACGCCCTTTGGCAATTCGATCACCACTGCCGAACATGCCATCGCGATGATGTTCGCCGTGGCGCGGCAATTGCCCGAGGCCAGCGCATCGACCCATGCCGGCAAATGGGAAAAGTCGAAATTCATGGGCGTGGAACTGTTCAACAAGACGCTGGGCGTGATCGGCGCGGGCAATATCGGCGGCATCGTTTGTGACCGCGCCGTGGGGCTGAAGATGAAGGTCGTGGCCTATGACCCCTTCCTGTCCGAGGATCGCGCCCGCGAGTTGAAGGTCGAAAAGGTCGAACTGGATGAATTGCTGGCGCGCGCCGATTTCATCACGCTGCACGTGCCGATGACCGAGCAGACCAAGAACATCCTGTCGCGCGAGGCGCTGGCGAAAACCAAGCCCGGCGTGCGGATCATCAACTGCGCACGTGGCGGGTTGGTGGACGAGGAAGCCTTGGCCGACGCGCTGAAATCCGGCCATGTCGCCGGTGCGGCCTTTGACGTGTTCACCGTGGAACCCGCCAAGGAGAACCCCTTGTTCGGTCTGCCCAATGTGGTTGCCACCCCGCATCTGGGCGCGTCCACCAGCGAGGCACAGGAAAACGTCGCCCTGCAGGTGGCCGAACAGATGTCGGATTACCTGCTGACCGGCGCGGTGCAGAACGCGCTGAACATGCCGTCGGTCACGGCGGAAGAGGCCCGCGTGATGGGCCCGTGGATCAAGCTGGCGGGCCATCTGGGTGCCTTCATCGGCCAGTTGACCGATGAACCGGTCAAGGCGGTCAATATCCTGTACGACGGTGTCGTGTCCGAAATGAACCTGCGCGCGATGAATTGCGCGGTGATCGCAGGCATCATGAAACCCGCCAATCCGGATGTGAACATGGTGTCCGCCCCGGTGATCGCCAAGGAACGCGGCGTGCAGATTTCCACCACCAATCAGGACAAATCGGGCGCCTTCGACGGCTATATCAAGGTCACGGTCGTGACCGCGAAACGCGAACGGTCGATCGCCGGCACCTGCTTCAGCGACGGCAAGCCGCGTTTCATCCAGATCAAGGGCATCACCATCGACGCCGAGGTGGGAGCGCATATGCTCTACACCACCAACGAAGACGTGCCCGGCATCATCGGCAAGCTGGGCGGCACCTTGGGTGCGCATGGCGTGAACAT
>JBGSJU010000279.1:0-8665 GCA_041741655.1 Rhodobacterales bacterium | reverse complement strand
GGCCGATGGGCGCGGATGCTGGCGACCAGAAACGCATCGCCACACCCGGTGCGGCGATCCGGGACGGCGCAGATCACATCGTGGTGGGTCGTCCGATCTGGCAGGCCGCAGACCCGCGCGCCGCCGCGTTGGCGATCCGCGCCGAACTGGACTAGCCTGCGGTCTTCAGGTCCTGAATCAGGCCGTCGATGCTGCCTTTGCGGCGGTCCAGCATCGCGCCGATTTCCGTGCGTTCGGTCAGCAGCATGTTGATGCCTTCGATGAACAGGTTGAAGAACAACGGCCGCCCGCCCTTGTCCGACACAAGGAACGTCACCTCGAACGGGGCCTGACCGCGCAGTTTCGCCAGCGATTTCACCTCGATGAAGCTTTTGACCGCCTTCGCGCCTTGCACCTCGATCTGGCCACCGATGAATTCGCGGAACCGCTTGCCGTACTTGACCGAGATGTAGCGTTGGAATTCCTTGGTGAATGCCGCCATCTGGGCCGGACTGGCGCGGCGGGCATCGGCGCCCAGCGTGTAGCGGGCGATGGTCGGGACGTCGGAATAGCGCCCGAAGATGCGGGCGAATTCGGTGAACATCGCCTGTTCCGATTTGCCGGAAGCGATCACCTGATTGATGTCAGCCACCAGCGCATCGACCAGCGTGCGAGCCTGCGCCTCGGACAGGGCGGCCTCGGCGTGGTGGGGAAATGCCGTCAGCATCGCTGCGGCCGTGCCAGTGGCCAGCAGGGCCCGGCGCGACAGAACAACGGTATTATTGCGCATAGGGATCCTCATAAGGGTCTGAATATTGGTCCTCATCGTCACCACCAACCTCGAAACGCCGGTTCTGCAGATAGATGAGGCGCGTCTGGGCATAGCTGTCGGCGCTGTCATACAGGACTGAGTCGATGGTGTCACTGAACTGTTCCCGGTCGCCCACCCGATCAAATGCCTGCGCCACGATGCCAGAATAGCGTTCCGGCGGATCAAGAATGAAGAACAGCGGATTGGTGAACAGATCGACAAACCGGCCGACCGCGTCACGTTCGGTGGACGGGCCCAGCAGCGGCAATTCCAGATAGGCGCCTTCGGGGGCGCCCCAGCGGGCCAGTGTCATGCCGAAATCGGCCTCGACCAGGTTCACGTCGGAAATTTCGGCCGCCGGGTCGAACAGACCGCCGATCCCCAGCGTCGAATTGATGACGACACGATACAGGTTCTTGCCAAAACCACCCAGATCGCCCTGCAGCAGATTGTTGACCATGACCCCCGGCGTTCTAAGGTTGGTCGCCACGTTGTTCACCACCGTCTTCAGGTCGTCATCGACCGCCTTTCCATAACCCTGCGCGACAGGGTTTACGATGGTCCGGTCCAGTTCGCGATTGAACGCGTGGGCCCGGCGATTGCTGCCCTCGTAGGGGTCATGAATGCCGTCCGGCGCGCCACCGGGACCCGGCACAGAACAGCCTGACAGCAGCCCCACGCCAAGCGTCGCCGTGCAAAACACCTTCACAGGCCGTAAAACTTTGTCAGATATCGACACTGTGATGAACCTATCGAATAAATTCTTGCGCGGGCATCATGGTCTGGCGCATCTATCCCGCACCAAGTCAAGCTGGCGAGGCCGGGTCCGGCACCATGTCAGTCTGGCGACACGTTCCACACTTACCCCAGTCAGTCTGACACCCCGTTTCACACCTACCCTAGCGCCTGAAGGCGACAAGGCAAACCGCAACAATCCGCGCTGGCGCGATTTCGGCACACCGCCGCGCAGAAGGCCCAGACACGCCAAGGATCGACGACATGGCAATCAAGGACAATCTTCCCGGCCTGCGCGAATTGCGCGAAGCCCGCGCCGAAAGCCGCGCGCTGTATTGGGCGGTGGCCATTTTCAGCGTGTTTGCCAACCTGTTGATGCTGACCGGACCGCTGTACATGTTGCAGGTCTATGACCGGGTTCTGACGTCGCGATCGGTGGAAACGCTGGTTGGTCTGACTGTGCTGATGCTGTTTTTGTATTTCATGATGGGCATTCTGGACCATGCCCGCGGGCGGATCATGGCGCGCGTCGGGGCCCGGTTCCAGTCGCGCATGGACAAGCGTGTGTTTGACGCGGTGATGCGAAAATCGGCGGTGCGCCCGGATGCCTCGGCGGCCTCGGGGCTGCGCGATCTGGAATCCGTGCAGAAACTGATGACATCGCCGGCGCTGCTGGCGGTATTCGATGTGCCGTGGACACCGATCTTTCTGTTCGCGATCTTCATCTTTCACCCGTGGCTGGGGTATCTGGCCATCGGCGGCGGCCTGATCCTTGTGGCGATCACGGTGATGAACCAGGCGTTCAGCCGTGATCCGCTGACGCGTGCGTCTGCAGGCACGATCCGGGCAGAAACCTTGGGCGAACAGATCCGGGTCGAAGCCGAGATGGTGCAGGCGATGGGCATGCGCGATGCCGCCTTCACCCGCTGGCAGAAATTGCGCGACGAGGCGCTGTCGCAGCATGTCGCCGCTTCGGATGTCGGCGGCGGATATTCGTCGATCACGAAGACATTCCGCCTGCTGCTGCAATCGGCCATGCTGGGTCTGGGGGCCTGGCTGGTGTTGCGGGGCGAAATGACGCCGGGGGCGATGATCGCCGGGTCCATCCTGATGGGCCGCGCCCTGGCCCCGATCGAAATGCTGGTCGGCCAATGGGCCATCGTGCAGCGCGCCAGCAAGGGCTGGACCACCCTGTCGCAACTGCTGACAGATGTCCCGCCCGAAGGTCCCCGCACCCCCTTGCCCCGGCCACAATCGCGGCTTGATGTGCAGCAGGTGACCCTTGTGCCGCCGGGTGAACAGCAGGCGTCGCTGCGGATGGTGTCATTCACGCTGGAACCAGGGCAGGCGATCGGGGTGATCGGCCCGTCCGGCGCCGGCAAATCTTCGCTCGCACGGGCGCTGACGGGTGTCTGGCGGCCCGCCGGCGGCAAGATCCGGCTGGATGGGGCCACGCTGGACCAATACGACCCCGCCATTCTGGGCAACCTGATCGGGTATCTGCCACAGCGCGTGCAGCTGTTCGATGGCAGCATCGCCGACAACATCGCGCGCATGTCGCCACGACCAGACCCGGAAGCTGTCGTAGCCGCCGCGAAAAAGGCAGCCGCGCACGACATGATCCTGAAACTGCCGGATGGCTATGACACCCGCGTCACGGCAAATGGCGGGCGGTTGTCGGGCGGGCAGATGCAACGGATCGGGCTGGCCCGCGCCATGTATGGCGATCCTGCCATCCTCGTACTGGACGAACCGAACTCGAACCTCGACAACGATGGCAGCCAGGCGTTGAACGCCGCAATCCGCGCCATCAAGGCCGAAGGCCGTTCGGTGCTGATCATGGCGCACCGACCCGCCGCGATTCAGGAATGCGACGTGCTCTTGATGCTGGATGGCGGGGCGCGCGTCGCCTTTGGCCCCAAGGACGAGGTGCTGCGCGAAGTGGTCAAGAATTCCAAACAGATCCTGACGGCAACGGATGGCGGTGGCGTAAGATGACACAGCAAAGTTTTTCGGCCCGTCGGCCGCTGCTTTTGGGATCGCTGGCATTGGCCGTGCTGGTCGGTGGCTTTGGCGGTTGGTCCGTATTCACCCGGCTGTCCGGGGCGATCATCTCGCCGGGCCGGATCGAAGTGGAACAGAACCGGCAGGTGATCCAGCATCCCGATGGCGGCGTGGTCGCGGATTTGCCAGTCAAGGAAGGCGACCATGTCATTGTCGATCAGGTGCTGGTCCGGCTGGATGACACCCAACTGCGTTCGCAACTGGCCATCACCGAGGGACAGCTGTTCGAACTGATGGCAAGGCGCGGACGGCTGGATGCCGAACGTGACGGCCTTGTCACGCCGACCTATGACCCGGAACTGGTGGCCGTCGCGGCCACCAATGCCGATGTGAAATCCCTGATGGACGGGCAGACACGCCTGATGGAGGCGCGTGTCGGCACCCTCGCCCAGCAGGTTGACCAGTTGAGCAAGCGCAAGAACCAGATCGCATCTCAGATCGAAGGCATCGAAGCGCAGCAAACAGCGTTGAACGAACAGCTTGCGCTGATCCAGCAGGAACTGGCCGATCAGCAATCGCTGCTGGACCGCGGGCTGGCGCAGGCCACGCGTGTTCTTGGCCTGCAACGCGAACAATCGCGGCTGTCCGGCCAGGTGGGCGAACTGACCGCGCAAAAGGCGCAGGCCGAAGGACGCATCACGGAAATCGACATTGAGATCCTGCAACTGGGATCAACCCGCCGCGAAGAGGCGATCAGCAACCTGCGCGACATCCAGTATCGCGAACTCGAACTGGCCGAACAACGCCGCGCGCTTCTGGAACAGATGTCGCGGCTGGATATCCGCAGCCCGGTCAGCGGGGTTGTCTATGGCATGACGGTCTTTGCCACCCGCGCGGTGATCCGGCCTGCCGAACCGCTGCTGTATATCGTGCCACAGGACCGGCCTTTGGTGATCATGTCGAATGTCGAAACGATCAACGTCGATCAGGTGTTTCCCGGACAGCCCGTCGTGTTGCGCTTTTCGGCGCTGGACCAGCGCACGACGCCCGAATTGAACGGGTCGGTCAGACAGTTGTCCGCCGATGCCTTCACCGATGAGCGCACGGGCATGTCCTATTACAAGGCCGAAATCGCGATGGATCCGGGCGAACTGGCCCGTTTGCCCGAAGGCGTGACCCTGATCCCCGGAATGCCGGTCGAGGCGTTCATCCGCACGTCAGACCGCACGCCCATGCAATATCTGCTGAAACCGTTCACCGATTATCTGGCCAAGGCGTTCCGCGAATAACCCCGGACCCAACCACACGCCCCCATCCGCAAAGGATACCCTGAAAGATGCGCATCGATGCCCGCCTGACCGAACTGGGCCTGACCCTGCCCGACGCCCCGGCGCCTGCGGCGAATTACGTGCCGTTCGTCCGATCGGGCGACATGCTGTACATCTCTGGCCAGATCGCGCGGGATGCCGACGGATTGATCATCGGCCGTCTGGGCGACACGATGGATGTTGCGGCCGGCGCCGCCGCTGCGCGCACCTGTGCACTCGCGATCCTCGCACAGGCCCGCGCGGCCTGCGACGGCAATCTGGACCGGGTGGCACGGGTGGTGAAACTGGTCGGTTTCGTGAATTCGACGCCCGATTTCACCGACCAGCCAAAGGTGATCAACGGCGCGTCCGACCTGATGGTGGCGGTGTTCGGCGATGCCGGCCGCCATGCGCGATCCGCCGTGTCGGCGGCCGCGCTGCCCATGGGCGTGGCGGTGGAGATCGAGGCGATCCTGCAAATCGCCACCGCGCCGGGCGACAATAAATGACACCTCTGCCACCCGCCTTTCTGACCCATCCCATCGCGCATCGCGCCCTGCATTACCGCGCGGCGGGCCGCCCGGAAAACAGCCGCGCCGCGGTGCAAGCGGCTGTGGACGCGGGTTATGGGATCGAGATCGACCTGCAACTGTCGTCCGACGATCAGGCGATGGTGTTTCATGACGATACGCTGGAACGGCTGACCGAGGCCACCGGGCCGCTATTGACACGGTCGGCGGCGGAACTGGGCGGGCTTTTGTTAAAGGATGCCGATGACGGCATTCCCACGTTGACCGAGGTGCTGGCGATCATCGCCGGGCGTGTGCCGCTGCTGATCGAGGTCAAGGACCAGTCGCACACCATGTCCGAAACCAATGGCCGGCTGGAGGCGGCGATGATCGCGGCGCTGGCGGGTTATGATGGACCGGTCGCGGTGATGTCGTTCAACCCGCATGCGGTGGCGCATGTTGCCCGCAAGGCGCCGCATCTGGCCTTGGGCCTGACCACCTGTTCCTTTGACCCGAACGACTGGAAAATCCCCGAAACCATCAGCGACCGCTTGCGCGACATCCCCGATGCCGAACCACTGGGCGTCTCGTTTCTGTCGCATCACTGGCGCGACCTGTCGCGGCCACGGGTTCAGGCGCTGAAATCCGCCGGGCTGGCGTTGCTGACCTGGACGATCCGCTCACCCGAGGAAGAGGCGGCCGCGCGCGCCCTCGGGGCACAGAACATCACATTCGAAGGCTATGCCGCCGCATTTCCGGCTTGATCCGCGCCCCCGCCGCGCCAACTTACCGATAGGATGCGGGGGCCACCGATGCCGGACGGAACAGAGATCGAGATCGAGGCGCTGACCTCGCTGCACCAGATCGCCGCCGCCGACTGGGACGCCTGTGCCGCCCCGGAATGCGCGGATGGCGGGCGGGCGCGTGACCCGTTCACCACGCATCGGTTCTTGCTGGCGCTGGAGGACAGCAAATCGGTCGGCCCCGGTTCTGGCTGGACGCCCTGCCCCATCGTCGCGCGCAAGAATGGCCAGATCATCGGCGTCGCCCCGCTTTATGTGAAATCGCACAGCCAGGGCGAATACATCTTTGACCACAACTGGGCCGATGCCTATCAGCGCGCTGGCGGGCGATATTACCCGAAATTGCAGATCGCCGTGCCCTTTACCCCCGCGACCGGGCGGCGTCTGTTGACCCGGCCCGGACATGACACCGAAGGCCGCGCCGCCCTGTTGGCCGGCGCGCAGCAGTTGACTGCCGCCAACCGCATGTCGTCGCTGCACATGACCTTCTGCACCGAACCCGAAGCGGCGGCGGCGACCGACAAGGGCCTGCTGCCCCGCATCACCCAGCAATATCACTGGGACAGCCGGGGCTATCGCTGTTTCGACGACTTTCTGGCCGACCTGTCGTCCCGCAAACGCAAGGCCATCCGCAAGGAACGCGAACGCGCCCAAGGCTTTGGCGGCGACATCCGCGTGCTGACCGGCGACGCGCTGCGCCCCGAACATTGGGCCGCGATGTGGGATTTCTATCAGGACACCGGCGGGCGCAAATGGGGTACGCCCTATCTGACGCGGGCGTTCTTCGACATCGCGCAGGACCGGTTGCGCGACGACACGCTCTTGGTGCTGGCCGAACGCAACGGGCGGGCGGTGGCCGGCGCACTGAACTTCATCGGGCGCGACACGCTTTATGGCCGCTACTGGGGCTGCATCGAAGATCACCCCTGCCTGCATTTCGAACTGTGCTATTATCAGGCCATCGACTGGGCACTGGCCCATGGCCTGACCCGGGTCGAGGCCGGCGCACAGGGCGAACACAAACTGGCGCGCGGCTATCTGCCGGTGCGGATCCATTCGGCGCATTACATCGCGGACCCCGGGTTTTCCGATGCGGTGGCCCGCTATCTGCAGCAGGAGCGCGCCGCAATGGACCGCGAAATCGCGGTGCTGACGGATTGGGGGCCCTTCCGCAAGGTCGAGGCCGAAGAACAGGAATAGGCGATGACCGAAAAACTGTCAGATACCGGGCGCAAGACCTTGCTGGACCCGCTGCTTGACGCAGGCTGGACGCATGACGCCACCCGCGACGCCATCACCAAGGTCTATCAGTTCGAGGATTTCACCGCCGCCTTCGGCTGGATGACCCGCGCGGCACTATGGGCGGAAAAATGGAACCATCATCCGGAATGGTCCAACGTCTATCGCACCGTGACCGTCACGCTGACCACGCATGATGTGGACGGGCTGTCACCGCTGGATGTGAAACTGGCGCGGAAATTCGACACGTTGTGACGGCCCACCCCAAAGGATGGGCCGCGACAAGATCAGATCGCGGCCAAAAGGGCCTCGCCGCCCGAGATGTCGCAGGTGCCGGGGCTTTCCTCGGCCTGAAACACCTTCACGACGCCGTCTTCGGCATACATCGCATAGCGGCGCGACCGGGCAATCAGCCCGGCGGGCGGGGCCGAAAAATTCATGCCGATGGCCGTGGTGAACGCCGATTCGGCATCCGCGAGCATGGTCAGGCCGGCGGCGGTGGCACCGGTCGCCTCGCCCCAGGCCTTCATCACGAAGGGGTCGTTGACCGAAATGCAGATGATTTCATCCACGCCCTTGGCCATGAACTGATCCTTGGTGCGGATGAAGCTGGGCACATGCGCCATGCTGCAAGTGGGGGTAAAGGCGCCCGGCACTGCAAAAATCGCGACCTTGCGGCCCTTCAGCTTGTCGGCCAAAGCGACCGGTTCCGGTCCCTTGTCGCCAAAACGGGTCAATGTGACCTCGGGCAGCTTGTGTCCTACGGCAATCGTCATATGCGGTCTCCCTTGCGTGGGTTTGCGTTTCCTGTGCCGCGGGATATAGGCTGGCGCCGGTCGCAAGACCACAGGATTTGAACGGAGGACTGGCATGTCCCATATCGTCATCGTGGGGGCCGGACAGGCCGCCGTGGCGCTGGCCGCGCGGTTGCGGGTGCAGGGGTTTGCCGGGGCCGTGACGATGATCGGGGCCGAACCCGCCCCGCCGTATCAACGACCGCCCTTGTCGAAAAAATACCTGCTGGGCGAAATGGCGCTGGAACGGCTGTATCTGCGCCCGGCCAGCTTCTACGCCGATCAGGCGATCGACCTGCGCATCGGGACGTGTGTCACGGGAATTGATCGCATGGCAAAGGCCGTGCAGATCGGCGGCGACAGGGTGTCCTATGATCAGCTTGCCCTGACAACCGGGGCCACCGCACGCCGGTTGCCTGCGGCCATCGGCGGCGACCTGGCCGGCGTGCATGTGATGCGGGGTCTGGCCGATGCCGATGCACTG
>JBGSJU010000278.1:0-4619 GCA_041741655.1 Rhodobacterales bacterium | reverse complement strand
TGGTTGTCGCCAAAGTTGATGAAAAACTGGCTGTTGGCGGAATTGGGGTTCGACGACCGCGCCGCACCCAATGTGCCGCGGTCATGCGGAATGCCGGAAAATTCGGCGGGAACATCCGGCAGGTCCGATCCGCCGGTGCCGGCGCGGCGCGGGTTCCACGCGGCCTCCATGTTGCCGTGTTCCACGTCGCCCGTTTGCGCCATGAACCCGTCGATCACCCGGTGAAAGGCGACGTTGTCATATTTTCCGGCCCGCGCCAGTTCCTTCATCCGCGCGCAATGCAGCGGCGCGATATCGGACAGCAGGGCGATCACCACGGTGCCGCCTTTCAGTTCCATCAGGATCGTGTTTTCGGGGTCCTTGATTTCAGTCATCTTGTTCTCCTGTGCCTTGTTAGCGCCGGAACCTAGGCCGGATCGCCGCACCCCGCAAGGCAGGTGTTGACGCGGGCGCGGCCCCCTGCCTATCCGGACCGCAAGCGGTAGGAGAATGGTAATGGCCTGGAAAACACTCGATGACATGGACCTTGCGGCCAAGCGGGTGCTGGTGCGCGTGGACATCAACGTGCCGGTGGAAAACGGCAAGGTCAGCGATACGTCGCGCATCGACCGGATCGTGCCGACCGTGCTGGATATCCTCGCCCATGGCGGCCGCCCGATCCTGATCGCCCATTTCGGCCGTCCGAACGGAAAGGTGGTCCTCGACATGTCGCTGCGCGTCTGCCTGCGCCCGCTGGAAGCCGCCTTGGGCCGCAAGGTCGCGTTCGTGGAAACGCTGGAAGGCGCCGAGGCGATGACCGAGGAAACCGCCGCCGCCGAGGTCATCTTGTTGGAAAACATCCGCTTTTATCCCGGCGAAGAGGCGAATGACCCGGCCTTTGCCGCCCGTCTGGCCAAGTTGGGCGATGTCTATTGCAACGATGCCTTTTCGGCCGCGCACCGCGCTCATGCCTCGACCGAAGGGCTGGCGCGGCTGTTGCCATCCTGCGCCGGACGGCTGATGGCCGAGGAACTGACGGCACTGGATGCGGCGCTTGGCCGCCCCGCGCGTCCGGTGGTGGCGGTGGTGGGCGGGGCCAAGGTATCGACCAAACTGGACCTGTTGGGCAATCTGGTCACCAAGGTGGAGCATCTGGTGATCGGCGGCGGCATGGCGAACACCTTTCTGGCCGCGCAGGGCCATGATGTGGGCCGGTCGCTGTGCGAACATGACATGGCCCCCACCGCCCGCGACATCTTGACCAAGGCAAAGGCGGCGGGCTGTACCATCCATCTGCCGGTGGACGTGATCGCCGCGACCGAATTCAAGGCCAACGCCGACCATGTCACCGTGGCGGCCAATGCCTGCCCGCCCGACCGGATGATCCTTGATGCCGGGCCCGCCACCGTGGCCGCGGTTGCCGACGTGTTCCATACTGCGCGGACCCTGATCTGGAACGGCCCGCTGGGTGCCTTTGAAATCACGCCGTTCGATACGGCCACCAACAATGCCGCCCAGGTCGCCGCCGCCCAGACCCGCGCCGGCCTTTTGGTGTCGGTCGCCGGCGGCGGCGATACGGTCGCGGCTCTGAACCGGGCCGGTGTGGCGGATGATTTCACCTATGTCTCGACCGCCGGCGGCGCGTTTCTGGAATGGATGGAAGGCAAGGAACTGCCCGGGGTGGCGGCGCTGGATCAGGACTGACTCGGCGGATCAAGTCCTGGCCCGCATCCGGCCCCCATCGCGGCGCGGTCGCAAAAACCCCTCTTGATTCTCTGGTTCAAAAATATCCCGGGGGTGAGCCCGGCACGGGCGAGGGGGCAGCGCCCCCTTTTCTTTTTCGATGCCAGCCATTTATCCGCTGGTCCCGCTTTCAGGGATTCCCAAACCGAATCAGATATGCGATTCTGCAGGTCCAATCGCCGCGCAACGCATCCCGCGCCATGGAGTTTGTCGATGTCGGGCAACCATCCGTCTCTTGGACTGCTGATCTACTGGAGCGCCTGCCTGCTGCTGGGCGCCACATTCATGTTTGCGGCGATGCAGGGCAATTACGGCCTGTTCCGCCGCGCCGAGGTGCGCGCCGAGGCGGCGGACCTGCGCGCGGAACTGGCCGAACTGGAAACCCGCGTGGCCCGGATGGAGAACCTGACGCGGCGGATGTCGGACGATTACCTCGACCTTGATCTGCTGGACGAACAGGCCCGCTCGGTGCTGGGCCTGTTGCGCGCGGACGAAATCGTCATCCGCTAAGGAGTTACGGTCGTCAGCCGGCCTTGCGGTTTTCCAGCGCCATGTTGATACCAGCGTCCTTCAGCGCCGCATTGAACGCGCGCAGATCCATTCCCACCGCCTGCGCATCGGCCATCAACGCGGCCATCAGTTGGGCGGGCGACAGGTTTTCGATGAACGGAAACTTGGTCACAAGATCCGTGTCGAACACGAAATCGTCCAGATCGAATTTCGGCTTTTCGGGTGTGATCATGTTTTCCGCCCGGCCGGTGGTAATCGGCAGACTCGATTGGCTTTGGCCTTTCGGCACGCCGGTGGCCGGGTCCGAATATTGCGTACGGTTCTGCGCCGTCAGCACCACCTTGACCGGGGCCGCCGCCTGTGGCCGGAACAGGAACCCCGGCAGCGTCAGCGTGGCATAGCCGCGACATTCGAAATTCGCCAGCGACGGCGGCACCAGCGAGGGTGGGAACGGATCGCTGGGCAGCAGTGCCACCAGCGCCGTGCCATGCGCCGGCACCACGATGCGGCGGTTCAGGCCGAAGGATTTGCTGGTCAAGGCGCCGGTCAGGGAAAACACCCCGATGTTGTTGTTGATGCTGGGGGTATCGACGAACACGGCGGCATTGCCAAACAGGCTGCGGTTCACGTCGCTGATCGGCGATGTGGTAAAATTCAGCGCGAATTCCAACTGGACAGCCTCGAGATTGGTGATCTCGAGGAAATAGCCTTGCAGCACCGTATCGGCCGGGCCAGCGGGGGATTGCGGTTTGTAGACCAGTTCAAAGTGCGAGACGATCATGGGATAACTCCTGAAAAATGGGCCAGCACCAGTGTCGGGTCCGGGGCCGGGTCCGCAAATGGACACCGGTATGGGACCGCAGAACCGCCCTTGACGACAAGTCTGGTATTCCGGAACAGCCTTGGGATGTATGGGCGCCTTATGCCGGGCCATGCCGCGGCCCGTTCCACCGGCAGATTTGCGGTCACGGATGGCCCGGGACAGAAAATTCCTGTCGCAATCCGCCGCGCGCCGGACTAATATCGTTTAACACTAAACTATTCCGTGACGCCGGGAGGAACCGCATGGCCGTCAAGAAAACCGCCAGCCCGCCGAACATATCGGCCGAGGCGCTGAAGGGCTATTACCGCGACATGCTGCTGATCCGGCGTTTCGAGGAAAAGGCGGGACAACTGTATGGCATGGGCCTGATTGGCGGGTTCTGCCATCTGTATATCGGGCAGGAAGCGGTCGTAGTGGGTCTGGAAGCGGCGGCCGAACCCGGTGACAAGCGCATCACCAGCTACCGCGATCATGGCCATATGCTGGCCTGCGGCATGGAACCGGGCGGCGTGATGGCCGAACTGACCGGGCGCGCGGGGGGCTTGTCCAAGGGCAAGGGCGGATCCATGCATATGTTTTCCAAGGAGAAGAATTTCTACGGCGGCCATGGCATCGTCGGCGCGCAGGTGCCTTTGGGCGCGGGCTTGGCTTTCGCGGACAAGTATCTGGAAAACGGTCGGGTGACTTTCGCCTATTTCGGCGATGGCGCGGCGAACCAGGGCCAGGTCTACGAAACCTTCAACATGGCCGCGCTGTGGAAGCTGCCCTGCATCTTCGTGATCGAAAACAACCATTACGCCATGGGCACGGCGCAGGCGCGGTCCACCTCCACGCCGGAACTGCACACGCGCGGGGCAGCCTTCGGCATTCCTGGCGAAGCGGTCGACGGCATGGATGTGCTGGCGGTCAAGGCGGCGGGCGACAAGGCGGTGGCGCATTGCCGCGCTGGCCACGGCCCGTATATCCTTGAAATCAATACCTATCGGTACCGGGGCCATTCGATGTCGGACCCTGCAAAGTATCGCACCCGCGAAGAGGTGCAGAAGGTCCGCGACGAAAAAGACTGCATCGAACATGTCCGCGACCTGCTGCTGGCCGGCAAGCACGCGACCGAAGATGACCTGAAGGCGATCGACAAGGCCATCAAGGACATCGTCAACGCCGCCGCCGATTTCGCCCGTGAAAGCCCCGAGCCGGACCTGTCCGAGCTGTGGACCGACATTTACGCCTGAGGAGACAGACCATGGCGACGCAGATCCTGATGCCCGCGCTGTCCCCCACGATGGAGGAAGGCACGCTGGCGAAATGGCTGGTCAAGGCGGGCGATACCGTCAAGGCCGGTGATATTCTGGCCGAGATCGAGACCGACAAGGCCACGATGGAATTCGAGGCGACCGACGAGGGCGTGGTGGGCGCCTTGCTGGTCGCCGCCGGCACCGAAGGCGTCAAGGTGAACACGCCGATCGCGACCATGCTGGCGGATGGCGAAAAGGCCGGAGCAACGGTGACAGTTGCATCGGTTGCCGCCCCCGCCACAGCGCCGGCCGCGCCAAAAGCGCCCACA
>JBGSJU010000277.1:0-2575 GCA_041741655.1 Rhodobacterales bacterium | reverse complement strand
ATCCGCAGGGTCAGCGCGCGCCGCCGCGCCGCGGCAAGTGGTGTCAGGGGCGCGTCGCGCATCACCTCGGCCCCGAAATCATCCGCCAGCAGCAACCCGGTCGCATCCGGCAGAACCGCGCGGGGAAAATCCGGCGGAACGGCCCAGAAGAACCGGTCGCACCACGGCAGATAGCCCTGCCATTTTGTGTCCGCCCGATAGTCGGCCAGCGACGATTTGCATTCGATCACCCAGACCTCGCCCTTTGGCGTCAGGGCCATCACATCAACGCGCAGGCCCCGGTCCGGGGTGAATTCGGCGATCCCCGCCATGCCAAGGCTGGCCAGATGCCGCAACACCCCGCGTTGCAGGCGCTGGCCGGGCGGACAAAGGTTGGGCAAACCAAGGTTCGGATCAGGCAGATGTGTCATGTGATCACCATGAACAAACCGGAAACATATGACAAGTCCCGCGTGCTCTGCCCTTGCACAGACAGGCTGCGCGCCTTACGTCTTGATGTGGCGGGTGCTGCTCTTCGCGTGAACCGGTGACATTCCAGTGGCCTTAAGCATCTCCGAGGGAGCTGGCTCTGTCCAGACCGTGGTCTGGTTACCTGGCGCCCACCTGTAAAAACAGGTCCTCGGGAAGCGTTCACCCCACGGTTGCTGCGGGCCCGCCACCACATACCAAAAAGCCGCCGGAGTCCGGCGGCTTTTTCATGGTCCTATTGGTCTATCGTGGCAGAGTTCACCGGCGCGGATTGCGCAGCCCCGGTTTGTCCGCCGTCACCCGCACGCGGGCCAGAATGCGCGGGCGTTCCACCTTGGGGGCGCGAAGACCGCCCTTGGGGTCATCATCGTCCTTGTCGGCCATGTTCATGATCGCGATGGCGAACTGGACGCCCGCGAAGACGATGCCGTTCGACGCCCACAGGATGATGACCGCAAGGATGCCCTTGTCGGAATGGGTGACCAGATGCCACAGGTTCGCCACGTTGAACCACAGCATCAGCGCCACGAATAGCCCTGCCAAGCCGAACCCGATGGACACGCTGATGATGTAAAGACGGATGAGTTTGGGCATTGATGCACCTCCTGCAGGAACCAAAGGTAATCCTCTGCCGGCAAATCGCAAGCGGTTTTCCCGTGACGGGCCTGATGTCGCAGGCACGGGTTCGGTAACGGCGCAAAAGCGGGCGAAACTGAACCCCTTGCAAGGGATGTACGGTAGCCCCGCGCCGCCGTGTCAGAACGCGTCGGGCCGCGCCTCGCGTGCCATATGGTCCAGCACCGCGTTGACGAAAGACGGCTCCTTGCCGTCCGGAAAGAACGCGCGGGCGACATCGACATATTCGGTGATCACCACCTTGGGCGGGGTGTCGGCGGCCACCAGTTCGGCCCCAGCGGCGCGGAACAGCGCCCGCAGCACCGGATCGATCCGGGCAATCGGCCATTTCGCCACCAGCGCGCGGTCGGTCATCTGGTCGATCCTGGCCTGCCATTCCACGGCCTGTTCCAGCACGGCGCGGAACAGGTCGATATCGCCATCCAGCAATTCCTCGCCGTCGATCGTCGCCCCGAACCGGTGGTCCAGAAATTCCCGCCGCACCCGGTCATGCGCGGTGCCGGCCTGTTCCATCTGGAACAGCGCCTGCACGGCATAAAGCCGCGACGCCGACCGCATCCGGCGCTTCAGGTTGCCGGACGGCGCTTTCGGGCCGGGTGGCGATGTTTCGGTCATGCCGTGGGAGTATCCTTTGCGGTATCCAGTCCGGGGCCCGCAATCCGATAGCTGTCGCGCGACGGCTGAAAGCCGATGCCCTTGCTGGCGGTGCCCCACTTACGCGCCAGCGCCACCAGATGCAAGGCCGCCGCCGCCGCCCCGCCGCCCTTGTTCTGGCCGGCCACATCGGCGCGCACAACCGCCTGTTCGCGGTTCTCCACCGTCAGGATGCCGTTGCCGATGCACAGGCCCTGCAAGCCCAGCATCATCAAGCCGCGCGAACTGTCGTTGCACACCGTATCGTAATGCGTCGTCTCGCCCCGGATCACGCAGCCCAACGCCACGTAGCCGTCGAAATTCGCCAGCCGTTCGGCGATGCCGATGGCGGTTGGCACTTCCAGCGCGCCGGGCACCTCGACCAAATCGTAGGTTGCGCCTGATGCTTCGATTTCCGCCTTGGCACCCGCGATCAGCGCATCGGCGATGTCGCGATAATAGGGCGCCACCACGATCAACAGCTTGACCGGGCGATCAAAGCTGGCGCGCGGCAGGGTATAATGGGTCTCAGAACCAGCCATGGGTTACTCCAATGCGATGGGCCGCGTGCCCGTGATTTCCAGACCATAGGCTTCCAGCCCGACGACCTTGGGCTGGGGCGAATTGGTCAGCAACTCGATCTGATGCAGGCCCAGCGACGACAGGATCTGCGCCCCCAGCCCGTATTGCCGCAACGTCTGCGGGCTGGCCTCGTGCGGTTGCACCAGTTTCATGGTGGTGTCGCGCAGCAACACCGCCACGCCACGGCCCTCGTTGGCGATGGCCCGCATCGCCGCGCCGAATTCCGCCGCGCGGCCCTTGGGGCCAAGCCCCGCCA
>JBGSJU010000276.1:0-8438 GCA_041741655.1 Rhodobacterales bacterium | reverse complement strand
CCCCCGCCACCGTGGTTGCCGCCGCACCGGCCGCCGTCGCCGCCAGCCCGAAATCTGACCTGAACCGCGAAGGCGTGGTCCTGGCGGTGCATGGCATGGCCGGCGGCGTCGGATCGACAACGCTGGCGGTCAACCTGGCCTGGGAACTGGCCACCGTGTCGCAGGGCAAGAAGGGCACCACCGATCCCAAGGTCTGCCTGATGGACTTTGACCTGCAATTCGGGTCAGTCTCGACCTTCCTTGACCTGCCCCGTCGCGAGGCGGTGTTCGAATTGCTGTCCGACACCGAAGCGATGGACAGCGAGGCGTTTTCCGGCGCGCTGGTCACCCATCAGGACAAGCTGTCGGTGCTGACCGCGCCGGCCGACATTCTGCCGATGGACATGATCACCTCGGCCGATGTGCGCCGCCTGATCGCCACGGCGCGGCGGCAATTCGACTATGTCGTGATCGACATGCCCACAACGCTGGTCAACTGGACCGAAGCAGTGCTGACCGAATCGCACGTCTATTTCGCGGTTCTGGAACTGGACATGCGCTCGGCGCAAAACGCCCTGCGGGTGAAACGCGCCTTGCAAGCCGAGGATCTGCCGTTTACGAAACTGCGCTTTGCGCTGAACCGCGCGCCCGGATTTACCGACCTGAACGGCAAGAGCCGCGTCAAGCGGTTGGCGGAATCGTTGGGGATTTCCATCGAACTGACCCTGTCCGACGGCGGGCGGCAGGTCACGCAAAGCGCCGATCACGGTCAGCCGCTGGCGACCTCTGCCCCCAAATCGGCGCTGCGCCGCGACATCCAGAAGCTGGCGCAATCGCTGCATGCCTTGGGTCAATCCACAGCGTCAGCGGCCTGAACCGAAGGATGACACACCATGTTCTCGCGATATAAAAAATCCACCGGACCGGCCCCGACCCCTGATGCGGTGCGGGCAAACGGCGGCCTTGCCGCACCGGTAGCCCCGAAACCGGTTGTGGTCGCAGAGCCGGAGCCCGAGTCCGCCTCGATGCGGCGCCCCTTGCCCAAGGTGGCCGCGCAGACCGTCCCGCAAGACAAGGAACGCAAGCGCCGCGAACGGCTGGGCGAGATCAAGATCGAACTGCACCGTGCGCTTCTGGACAACCTGAACCTTGCCGCGCTGGACACGGCAACCGAACAGGACCTAAAGGCCGAAATCGGTTCGATTTCCGGCGAATTGCTGGAACAGCAGGGTATCGTGCTGAACCGCGAGGAACGCACCCAACTGGTTCAGGAACTGTTTGACGAGGTCAAGGGGCTGGGCCCGCTGGAAACGCTGCTGAAAGATGACAGCGTGAACGACATCCTCGTGAACGGCCCGCATCGCATCTTTGTCGAACGCGGCGGCAAGCTGACGCTGACCGACATCACGTTCAAGGATGAAAAGCACCTGTTGCGGATCATCGACAAGATCGTGTCGGCAGTCGGCCGCCGCGTGGACGAATCCAACCCCTATTGCGACGCCCGTCTGGCGGATGGGTCGCGTTTCAACTGCATGGTGCCGCCGGTGGCGGTGGACGGCAGCCTCGTGTCGATCCGGAAATTCAAGAAGGACAAGCTGGGCATCGACGATCTGGTCCGCTTTGGCGCATTTTCCGAAGAAATGGCCGCCTATCTGCAGGCCGCCGTGTCCACCCGGCTGAACATCATCGTGTCGGGCGGTACCGGGTCGGGGAAAACCACCACGCTGAACGCGCTGTCATCGTTCATCGACAATGCCGAACGCGTGCTGACCATCGAGGATACGGCGGAACTGCAACTGCAACAGGTCCATGTCGGCCGCATGGAAAGCCGCCCGCCGAACGTCGAAGGCAAGGGTGCGGTCACGCAACGCGACTGTCTGCGCAACGCGCTGCGGATGCGCCCCGACCGTATCATCGTCGGCGAAACCCGCGGCGAGGAAGTGATCGACATGTTGCAGGCGATGAACACCGGCCACGACGGATCGATGACCACGATCCACGCCAACAGCGCGCGCGATGGCGTGTCGCGTCTGGAAAACATGATCGCCATGGCCGGCATCGAAATGCCGATGAAGGCGATGCGCAGCCAGATCGCAAGCGCCGTCAACCTGATCGTGCAGGCCTCGCGCCTGCAGGACGGGTCGCGGCGTATGACCTCCATCACCGAAATCACCGGGATGGAAGGCGACGTCATCTCGATGCAGGAGGTGTTCAAGTTTCAGCGTGTCGGCCTGACGCCCGAAAACAAGATCATCGGACACTTCACCGCGACCGGTGTGCGGTCGCATTTTTCCGAACGGTTCCGGCTGTGGGGTTACGACCTGCCGCCCGAAATCTTCGAACCCAAGGACGTAAGGTAAACCGCCATGGCGATTTCCATCGAACCGCTGATTTATGCCCTGATCTTCATCGGGGTGCTGGTGATCGTCGAAGGGCTGTATCTGACCGTCTTTGGCCGGTCGATCAGCCTGAACGCGCGCGTCAACCGCCGGCTGGAAATGCTGGAAAAGGGCAATCGCCGCGAAGAGGTGATGGAAAAGCTGCGCAAGGAAATGCGCCAGCACATGAATTCGCGCAGCATTCCGATCTATACCATTCTGGCCGACAAGGCGCAGAAGGCGGCGATCGCCTTCACGCCGGTGCAACTGATGGGCATCATGGCCGGCGGCAGCGTGGTGGCGTTTCTGGCGCTGACCATCGGCACTGAAACGGATGTGCCGGTGCGCGCGCTGATCTCGGTCGGCCTGGGCGTCGGCGGGGTGTATTTCTGGGTCAGTTCCAAGGCCGCAAAGCGGATGAAGATGATCGAGGAACAACTGCCCGACGCGGTGGAACTGATGGTGCGCAGCCTGCGTGTCGGTCACCCGTTTTCATCGGCCATCCAGATCGTCGCCAAAGAAGTGCCCGATCCGCTGGCCACCGAATTCGGCATCATCGCCGACGAAGCCGCCTATGGCCGCGACATGGGCGAGGCGCTGAAGGACATGGCCGAGCGGCTGAACATGCAGGACATGCGGTTTCTGGCCGTTGCCGTGACGATCCAGCAGCAGTCGGGCGGCAACCTTGCCGAGATCCTGGCCGGTCTGGCCAAGGTGATCCGCGCCCGGTTCCGGCTGTTCCGCCGCGTCAAGGCCATCACCGCCGAGGCGCAATGGTCGGGCAAGTTCCTGTCGGGCTTTCCCATCTTCGCCCTGATCGCGATCAACGTGACCGACCCAAACTATTACGATCCGGTGCTGGACCACGAACTGTTCATTCCGGGCTGCCTGCTGGTGGCCGGGTTTCTTACTGCAAACCTGTTCGTCATGCGAATGCTGGTCAACATCAAGGTTTAAGCGGCCAACGGTCTGAGATTATTTGAAAAGGCGCCTGGCATGGATATGATATCCAACCTTCTGACGGAAAACTTCGGTGGCTTCTGGCCCATGATTCTGGTGGGTCTGGTGGGGCTGATGCTGATCCTCGCCGCCGTGCCCCATGCGCTCAAGGATCGTCAGGACCCGCTGAACAAGCTGAAGGAACAGCAACGCGCCCCGCATATCAACAACCCCACCAAGCGGTTGCGCCAAGCCAAATCCAACGACAAGCTGGAGAAATATTCGTCCTTCCTGGAACCGAAGAACGCCAAGGAATATTCCGAGATCCAGAAGAAACTGGTGCAGGCCGGCTATCGCACCAAGGACGCGGTGCGGTTCTTCCATTTTGCCCAGTTTGCGCTGGGGCTGCTGTTTCTGGTCGGCGGCGTGCTGTACTATATCCTGAAAATCTCCGGTAACGAAGACACGACCACGCAGCAGACCCTGATGTATGTGCTGGGGCCGGGCGTGGTGGGCTATATGCTGCCGAAATACTGGGTCACCAAACGCCAGCAGGAACGCCAGAAGCGGATCGTCGAAGGCTTTCCCGACGCGCTGGACATGCTGCTGGTCTGCGTCGAGGCCGGCCAGTCGATGGATCAGGCCATCATCCGGGTGTCGAAGGAACTGCGGTCCAGCTACCCTGCCCTGTCGGACGAATTCGAGATCGTCAGCCACCAGATCAAGGCCGGCATGGACAAGGCGCAGGTGCTGACGGACATGGGCGACCGCTGTGGTGTGATGGATATTTCGTCCTTCGTGACGGTGTTGATCCAGTCCGCCACCTTCGGCACCTCGATTGCCGAAGCGTTGCGGGTCTATGCCGCCGAAATGCGCGACAAGCGCGTGATGCGCGCCGAAGAGGCCGCAAACAAGTTGCCGACGCAGATGACGCTGGCCACCATGATGCTGACGGTGCCGCCGCTGCTGATTATCCTTGTCGCGCCATCGGCGGTTGGTATCAGTGAATTGGGGAACCTTTCGAACTGATCCCCGATCCGGCGGGGGCAATGCGCGGCATTCTACTGGTCCTGACTCTCGGCCTGGCCGGCTGTTCCGCAGGCGGTCTTGGTGCACCGCTGGGCGCGTCGCGCGACACGCCCTATGCCCCGGGTGCGTCCCGGCGCGGAGTGAGCGAGGACAATCTGGTGATTGCGCACCGGTTGATGCAGGCCGGCGAATATGAACTGGCCCTGCAGGCCTATGGCCGGGCCGGGCTTGACCGCGGCATGGACGCCGATGTTTTGTCCGGCCTTGGCAGCGCCAGCCTTGGCCTTGGCCGGTTGGGACAGGCGGAAACCTTTCTGCGCCGGGCCATCGCGGCCGAAAACGCAGTGCCGGAAACCTGGAACAATCTGGGCGTTGTCCTGATGGAAAAGGGCGCCACCGCCGAGGCCGCCGAGATGTTCCGTCGCGCTGTTGCGCTGGACAATGGCAATTCCGACTCGATCCGCGAAAACTTTCGCTTGGCACTCGCAAAAACCGAAAATCCGGATTATGATCCAATCCAAGAACAAGAATACAGGCTGATACGGCGCGGATCGAGCGAATATCTGCTCCGCCCGATATCAGGATGAGGCAAGAGCAGTAAAAGGACGCACAACATGCGCCACCCGATCGTATTGTGCCTGGCGGCAGCGCTGGTCACGACAGGATGCGAAAAACTGCGCGGCGATCAGGTCGCCCGCACGTTTCAGGATGTGAACGTCGTTGACGAAAGCAACCTGTCCGACATCATGTTGACCGTCGCCGACCCGAACGAGGCCGTTACCTATTTCCAACGCACCGCCGAAGAACAGCCTGATCGCATGGATGTGCAACGCGGGCTGGGCCAATCGCTGGTGCGGGCCGGCCGCTTTCCCGAGGCGGTCACCACCTTTGGCAAGCTGGTCACGCACCCCGAGGCGACCGATGACGACCGTGTCGATTACGCCGATGCGCTGATCCGTGCCGGGGAATGGCCGCGCGCCGAAGAGGTGCTGGACACGATCCCGCCAACGCATGAGACTTTCAAACGCTACCGGCTGGAAGCCATGGTCGCCGACAGCAACAAGGAATGGAAAAAGGCCGACAGTTTCTATGAAATCGCCATCGGCCTGACCACCAAACCTGCCCCTGTTCTGAATAACTGGGGCTATTCCAAACTGACCCGCGGCGACTACGCCGAAGCCGAGCGGATGTTCGGCGACGCGATCCGTTCGGATGACAAACTGTTCACCGCCAAGAACAATCTGGTGCTGGCGCGTGGCGCACAGCGCAAATACACCCTGCCGGTGATCCCGATGGATCAGATCGAACGCGCACAATTGCTGCATACGCTGGGTCTGTCGGCGGTGAAACAGGGCGATCTGGAAACCGGCAAGAGCCTGCTGCGCGACGCCATCGACACCCATCCCCAGCATTTCGAGGCCGCGGTGCGGTCGTTGAAGGCGTTGGAAGGCGCGGGCTGACCCATGGCGGCCAGCTTTCCCGGAGCGGCGCTGGCGATCCCGTCGGATTTTGCGCTGTGGTCACTGGCGCTGGCGGCGCCTTTGTTGATCTGGACCGTGGTGTCGGACCTGCGCGTGATGAAAATCCGCAACATCACGGTGGGGCTGATCGCGGCAACGGCGCTGGTTGCCGGCGTCATCACACTGCCTTGGCCGGTTCTGGGCTGGCAGATGCTGCAATTGCCCATCGTGCTGGTGGTGGGGATGGCCCTGTGGTCGCTGCGCGCCGGCATTGGCGCGGGCGACGTGAAATTCCTCGCCGCCGCCGCACCCTTCGTGTTTCTGGGCGATCTGCGGCTGGTGATGGTGATCCTTGCCGGCGCGTTGCTGGCCGGCTTTGCCGCGCACCGTATCGCCAAGCATTCCCCCCTGCGCCGCCTTGCGCCCGACTGGCAAAGCTGGGTCCCCGCCCGGTATTATCCCGCCGGGCTGTCGCTGGCGACCGCGCTGGCGTTCTATCTGGCGCTTGGGGTCACGCAGGGAAACTGACCGGCCCGGAAAGGCGCGGGTTTCTCCATCTTTTCGCCACCTTGGTCGGGCAACGTCACGCTTGCAGGTCAGACAGGCAGCCCAAGCATGAACGTTCAAGCGCCCTCCACAACGCCCCCCGGTGTGCAACCACCGCCGCCGCCACGGTCGCTGAAAGACATGCAGTTGCCGATCGTGATGATGCGCGACGTGCTGATCAAGACGATGTTCCGCAAGAATGTCGATACCGCCAGCGATGTCGCGCGGGCCGTCTGTCTGCCGGTGAACGTGACGCAGGAATTGATCGACATCGCCCGCAGCCAGAAACTGCTGGAGGCGACCGGCACCCTGAACGCCAATTCCGGCAATGAAATGGGCTATCAACTGACCGATGCCGGCAAGGCGCGTGCATTGGATGCGCTGGCGCAGTCGGAATATTACGGCGCGATGCCGGTGCCGCTGGATGTCTACAGCGAACAGGTCGCCCGCCAGTCGATCAGCAAGATCGACATCACCCGCGCCGAACTGACCCGCGCCATGGGCCATCTGATCCTGCCACCGACGCTGATCGACCAGTTGGGCCCGGCGGTATCCTCGGGCCGGTCGATCCTGATGTATGGCCCGCCCGGCAACGGGAAATCCTCAATCTCCAACGGCATCCGCGACGCGATGGGCGACAAGATCTACATCCCGCGCGCCATCGAATATGCGGGCGCTGTGATCACCGTTTATGACCCCGTCGTGCACATCGCCGCCGAAGAGGAAACGGATGACCCGAATGCGCTGCGCCGCCGCCGCACCTTCGACAGTCGCTATGTGCGCTGCCAGCGCCCCACCGTGATCACTGGCGGTGAGTTGTCGCTGAAGATGCTCGATCTGGTCTACAACCCCACCGCGCGCACCTATCAGGCGCCGTTGCAGTTGAAATCTTCGGGCGGGATCTTCATCATTGACGACCTTGGCCGTCAGGCCGAACCGCCGCAAGCCATCGTCAACCGCTGGATCGTGCCGCTCGAAGAAGGCCGCGATATTCTGGCGCTGCAATCGGGCGAAAAATTCGAGGTGCCGTTCGACACCTTGGTGATCTTTTCGACCAACTTTCACCCGAACGAAATCTTCGACCAGGCGGCGTTGCGGCGGATCTTTTTCAAGATCAAGATCGATGGCCCGGACCAGCAGAATTTCCTCAAGATCTTCGCGCTTATCGCGCGGAAAAAGGGTATTCCGCTCGACGAGGCCAGCCTTGTGTATCTGCTAAACGAAAAATACCCGACCATCGGCAACACCTATGCCAATTACCAGCCGGTGTTCCTGATCGACCAGATGCTGTCGATCTGCAAATTCGAAGGCATCGCACCGCAGATGCGCCCCGATCTGATCGACCGCGCCTGGGCCAACATGTTTGTGCGCGACGAGAAAATCGTCAAGTAACGCGTTCAGCGGGCGAACAGCGCCGCCACCACCTGCGTCTGCACACCCCGGTCGCCATGGGTAATGTCGGCCATGGCCTGCCCCGGCACCGCGGCGATGCCGACGCCTTCCAGACGCGTGACCGCATCCGTTTCGGTGATGCCCGCCAATTCCGCGACCGTAGCAAGCCGGGCCTGCCCCATGGCCCCCATCACCGCCGCCACCGGGCTGGCAGTGGCTGTGGCGGGCAGAATGTCCAGCGGTGTCAACGCCATCAACGCCGCCGAAACAGCCAGAATTGTGATCGCCACCGGACGACGGAAATAGCCGGTGAACGCGCGCCAGTTCACCACCACATGCGCGACAATCGCCGCCGCCGTCACCCAGCCCAGCCATTCATGTGCGCCGCGCGTCAGGCCCGGCGCGAAATGGAAAAACAGCATGATGCCGGTGATCGTGACGATCAGGGTTGATCCGATGGTAAGGGGCGTGGCCCAGCTGCGCAGTGTCATGATGAACTCCTATGTTACTCGTATAAAGACCTAACGGCGCGCACGCCGGTTTCCGTCGCGGGTGATTTCCGTTGCAAGCTGCCTTTGCGCCCACTGGCATCCCGGCGCGGCGCGGTCTACCTGCACCCCATGACCCTTCCCGCCCCCCTTGCCACATGGTTTGCCGCCCAGGGCTGGGCGCTGCACCCGCATCAGGCGCTGATGCTGGCCCGCGCGCGCGATCC
>JBGSJU010000275.1:0-1558 GCA_041741655.1 Rhodobacterales bacterium | reverse complement strand
ACACCGGCGTGCACGCCCGCGCGATCACGCCCGGCCCGATGCCGCTGTCCGTCAAACGTGTGCTGACCGATGCGCGCGGACAGGGCCTTGTCCCGGACAGCCTCCTGATCGATGGCTGGCTGGTAGAGCGCATCCATACGGCGGCGCATGCTGTCTGGATCTGGGGTGCGGGACACGTGGGCCGGGCGTTGGTCAATGTGCTGGCCCCCCTGCCGGATCTTGCTCTGACCTGGGTCGACACGGCCCCTGACCGCTTTCCCGCGACGATCCCCGACGGCGTCACCGCCATCCCCGCCGCCGATCCGGCGCTGCTGGCGGCCCATGCGCCCCCGGCGCAGCACCTGATACTGACCTATTCGCATGCCATCGATCTGGCGCTTTGCGATGCCCTGCTGCGCCGCCCCACGCACAGCATCGGCCTGATCGGATCGGCCACGAAATGGGCCCGGTTCCGCACGCGCCTGACCGCCATGGGCCACACCCCTGCCCAGATTTCGCGCATTGCCTGCCCGATCGGCGATCCGGCCCTTGGCAAGCACCCGCAGGCCATTGCCCTTGGCGTGGCCGCCGCGCTACTGCGGTCAACAATCCGTGATGACGTCAAAAGGGACAGGTCAGCGTGACGGGAACATTGCTGTCCATTCAGGGGCTGACCAAGGCCTATCCGGGCGTGGTGGCCAATGACGACATCTCGTTCGATATCGGCGCGGGCGAGGTGCATGCGCTGCTGGGCGAAAACGGCGCGGGCAAGTCGACGCTGGTCAAGATGATCTACGGGCTGGTGAAACCCGATGCCGGGCGGATGATGATGCTGGCCATGCCCTATGCGCCGTCCGAACCCCGCGCAGCGCGGGCGGCGGGGGTGGCCATGGTGTTCCAGCATTTTTCGCTGTTCGACGCGCTGAACGTCGCGGAAAACATCGCGTTGGGCATGGAAAACCCGCCACCCATGCGCGATCTGGCGGAACGCATCCGCACGGTGTCGCAGACCTATGGCCTGCCTTTGGACCCCGCCCGCGTGGTGGGCGATCTGTCGGCGGGCGAACGGCAGCGGGTGGAAATCATCCGCTGCCTGCTGCAAAGCCCACGCCTGTTGATCATGGATGAACCCACGTCGGTGCTGACCCCGCAAGAGGTGGCGATCCTGTTCGAAACCCTGCGCAAGATGCGTCAGGAAGGCGTGTCGATCCTGTATATCTCGCACAAGCTGGAAGAAATCCGGGCGCTGTGTGACACGGCCACGATCCTGCGCGGCGGAAAGAAGGTGGCGACCTGCACGCCAGCGGAAAAGACCGCGCGCGAACTGGCAGAGATGATGGTGGGCACGGTGTTGAAAACCCCACAGCGCCACGGCGCACCGTCGGGCGAGCCGTTGCTGACGGTGAGCGGCCTTTCGGTCGCCTCGCCCGCGCAATTCGGCACGGCGCTGAAGGACATCAGCTTTAGCGTGCGCCCTGGCGAGGTTCTGGGCATCGGCGGCGTGGCCGGCAACGGGCAGGACGAACTGCTGGCGGCGCTGTCGGGCGAACTGCTGTCCGCACGGGGATCGGTGGCGCTG
>JBGSJU010000274.1:0-1617 GCA_041741655.1 Rhodobacterales bacterium | reverse complement strand
GCGCAGACGCCACAGGGGTTTCAGTATGCTGCGCTGGTCGCCGCGCATGCGGCGCACCCCGGCGGGGCCGCCGATGATGTCGAAGTGGCACGCGCCGCCGGGCTGGACGTGACGATCGTTCCGGGCCATGAAGACAACCTGAAAATCACCCTGCCCGGCGATTTCGCGCGGGCCAAACGCATCCTGAGGGGCGACATGAATATCCGGCTGGGCAACGGGTTCGACGTGCATCGGTTCTGTCCGGGCGATCATGTCTGGCTGTGCGGGGTCAAGGTGCCCCATACGGCGGGGCTGGACGGGCATTCCGATGCGGACGTTGCCCTGCATGCGCTGGCCGACGCGATCTATGGCGCGCTGGCCGAAGGCGATATCGGGCGGCATTTCCCGCCCTCCGACCCGCAATGGAAGGGCGCGGCAAGCCACATCTTCCTGTCACATGCCGCCGAACTGGCGCGAAAGCTGGGCTATGCGATTTCCAACGTCGACTGCACGCTGGTCTGTGAACGGCCAAAGATCACGCCCCATGCCGAGGCCATGCGCGCGCGCGTCGCGGCGATTCTGGGCATCGACGCGGGCCGCGTGTCCATCAAGGCGACCACGTCGGAACGGCTGGGCTTTACCGGGCGCGAAGAAGGCATCGCGGCGCTGACGACAGCCTGTTTGGTGCGCGCGTGATCGCCCGGATGATCTGCACCGCGCTGGGGCTGGGCTATCTGCGGCCCGCTTCGGGCACCATTGCATCGGCGGTCGCCACCGCCATCGGCGTTGCCGCCTATCAGGCGGGCGCGGGTTGGGCCATTCCGGTGCTGGCCGCGTTGGCGACACTGGCTGGGTTCTGGGCCGTGCCGCGGATGATCGCGGGGATGGCCGACAGCGACCCGTCCGAAATCGTGATCGACGAATTCTCCGGCCAGTGGATTGCGTTAAGTTTCACCGCCATACCTCTGCTGTCACGCGATATTTCCATGCTGGCGGCTTGGCCGGCATATGTCGCGCCGTTCCTGTTGTTCCGGCTGTTCGATATCTGGAAGCCGTGGATCATCGGGCGGGCCGACCGGCGGGGCGATGCGGTGGGTGTGATGCTGGACGATATTCTGGCCGGGCTGGCGGCGGGTGTTGCGTCGGTGATCCTTGCGGGCGTCTATCACGGGATCATCATGCGATGAATGCGGCGGCGGTTCTCGAGGCTTGCCGGGCGCGCGGCTGGCGTATCGCCACCGCCGAAAGCTGTACCGGCGGGCTGATCATTGGCGCGCTGACCGATATTCCGGGGTCGTCCGACGTGGTGGACCGCGGCTTCGTGACCTATTCCAACGCCGCCAAGGTGCAGATGCTGGGCGTATCGCCCGATACGCTCGCGGCCCATGGCGCGGTCAGCGAAGCGGTGGCGCGCGAGATGGCCATGGGTGCGCTGGCGCGGTCTGACGCGCAGGTGGCGGTGGCCGTGACCGGCATTGCGGGCCCCGGTGGGTCCGAGTTCAAGCCCGAGGGGCGGGTGTGTTTCGGGTTGGCGACCGCATCCGGTATTCACACCGAAACCGTGGATTTCGGTCCGTTGGGGCGCGCGCAAGTGCGCACGGCGACGGTCGCGCATGCGCTGGTGCTGATCGGGCGCGC
>JBGSJU010000273.1:0-2072 GCA_041741655.1 Rhodobacterales bacterium | reverse complement strand
CTATGCGACGCTGGCGGCGAACGGGCATAACACCCAGCCTTGGCGGTTTCGCGCCGATGACCGGGGGATCGATAACCTGCCGGACCTCTCCCGCCGCACCCCCGTCGTCGATCCCGATGATCACCATCTGTTTGCCAGCCTTGGCTGTGCCGCCGAAAACCTGCACCTCGCCGCCGGCGCGCGGGGTCAAGCCAGCGAGATCGGGTTCGATCCGGCCGGTATCGGACAGGTCCGCGTCACCTTTGGCACGGGACCGGGCGCGGGGGCGGACGGTGACACCGCGCTGTTCGACGCCATTCCAGCGCGCCAGTCCACCCGGTCCGACTATGACGGCAGCGCCGTAAGCGCCGCCGATCTGGCCCGGCTGGCCGCCGCCGCCGTCATGCCCGGTGTCGATCTGGTCCTGATCACCGATCGCGGCCAGATCGACCGGCTGGCTGATCTGGTGATCGCGGGCAACAGCGCGCAGATGGCCGACCCGGCCTTTGTCGTCGAATTGAAGCAATGGCTGCGGTTCAACCCGACAGCCGCGATGACCACGGGTGACAGCCTTTACGCTGTCGCCAGCGGCAATCCCGCAATGCCCGACTGGATGGCGCCGCAGGTGTTCGACATGGTGTTCACCGCAAAGGCCGAGAACGCGAAATACGCCCGCCAGATCGCATCCTCCGCCGGGATCGCGGTGTTTGCCGCCGCCAAGGCCAACCCGGAACATTGGGTGCGGGCCGGCCGCGCCTGCCAGCGGTTTGCCTTGCAGGCCACCGCGCTGGGGCTGAAAACCGCCCACATCAACCAGCCGGTCGAGGTGCCCGGATTGCGGGCCGACCTTGCGGCGCTGGTGGGCCTGCCCGGACGCAGACCCGATATCGTGATGCGGTTCGGACGTGCGGCCCCTATGCCGTTCTCGACGCGCAGACCGGTGGATGCGGTGATGGCGTGAGCCTGCCATTCACCACCGACGAATTCCTTGCCGTCTTTGCGGCCTACAACGCCGCGATCTGGCCGTTCCAGATCGCCGCCTACGGGCTGGGGCTTGCTGCTGTCTTGGCGTTCATTGTGGGAAACCACGGACTGATGCGGCTGGGATTTGTGGCCTTGGCGCTGCTTTGGGCCTTCACCGGTTTCGGCTATCACCTGATTTTCTTTGCACAGATCAATCCGATTGCCCCGGGATTTGCAGCGTTCTTTGTTCTTGAGAGTGTCCTTCTGGCTGCCGCCGCCATGCAACCCGGCGACCTGCGCCTGCACCTAAACCGGGGCTTTCGATCCATCGCCGGTATGATCACGATCATCTATGCCGTGGTGGTCTATCCCATCCTTGGCATCTGGGCGGGACATGGGGCGATGGCCGGCCCGATGTTCGGCGTGGCACCCTGCCCAACAACGATCTTCACACTCGGGATGCTGATGATCGCCCGGGGGCGCTGGGTCGTCTGGCTGTCGATCATCCCCGTCCTGTGGTCGCTTATCGGGCTGTCCGCCGCGTTGCAGCTTGGCATCCCCGAGGATCTGGGAATGCCCGTCGCCGGCGCAATCCTTGTCGCATGTCTGCTGGCCACCTTTCGGCAAGTTTCGCGCGCAACGCCGTGAACGCGGTTGTCTTGTGACGTGATCCGGTTTCGACCCTGGCAGAACCGCGTCGTGTCCACCCCATAGTGCCGGTCACACCAACAATCCTGCCACCGCAGCGCTGGCGCGGGCCGTGACCCCGGATCGGGTCATGCCGTCTGTCATGCAAATGCCAGATCACACCGATATGGCGGTCGGGTGATCGCCGGTCGTCCACCCAAGCCTGCGTCCCTGCGCGGATGACAGACTCGGTGTCTGATCCGCTTTGCGACCGAAGGAGGAATTGCGTGCCCGCATCCGCGCCAGACACCGCTGATTTTGCCAGCCTTGCGCGTGCGCGCGCGACGTGGGACGCGGGCGATCTGGACGCCGGCCTTGGTGCCTTTGCCGCCGCCGTCACCGAACGACCGCAGAACCTGAAAGCGCTGCTGGAAGCGGCGCGCGCCTTTGGCGCCCGGTTCCGGATCGACGTGGCGGGCCCATTGCTGGACCGGGCAGATCGG
>JBGSJU010000272.1:0-1985 GCA_041741655.1 Rhodobacterales bacterium | reverse complement strand
GGCGCGGGTGCGCATCGCCCTGCACGGGGATGCAGCCATGTTCCAGCCAGCGCCGGGGCAGGTGGTGCTGATTACGGCGCATCTGGCGCCACCCGGCGGGCCGACCGAACCGGGCGGGTTCGATTTTCGCCGGCACAGCTGGTTTCAGGGGCTGGGCGCGGTCGGCTATACCCGCGTGCCGGTGTTGGTCTGGGCCGAGGCGCAGGGAGGTGGCATGACCGCGCTGCGGATGCGGATGTCAGCGCGCATTCAGGCGGCGTTGCCCGGTGAAACCGGCGGCTTTGCCGCGGCGCTGGCCACCGGCGACCGGTCCGGCATGGGACAGGAAACCGTGTCTGCGCTGCGGGTCACCAACCTTGCGCACATCATCTCGATCTCGGGCCTGCACATGACCATCGTGGCGGGGTTCGTGTTTGCCTGCGTGCGCCTGGGGCTGGCGTTGATCCCGGCGCTGGCGCTGCGCTGGCCGGTGCGCCGCATCGCCGCCATCGCATCCCTTGCGGCGGCGGCGTTCTTTCTGGCCCTGTCGGGGGGCGGGGTGGCGACAGAACGGGCGTTTCTGATGACGGCGGTTGTGCTGGGGGCCCTGCTGTTCGACCGCCGGGCCTTTTCCTTGCGCGCCGTGGCGCTGGCCGGCCTGATCGTGCTGGTATTTCGACCCGATGCCCTGACCGGACCGGGTTTCCAGATGAGCTTTGCCGCCACCATCGCTTTGGTCGCGGTGTTCACCCGACTGGCCGAAAGCGGCGGGAAACCCGGCCCGAAATGGGTGCAGGGCGCGCTGTCGGTGGTGCTGTCATCGCTGGTGGCGGGCTTGGCGACTGCGCCTTTCGCAGCGGCGCATTTCAACGTGGTGTCGCATTACGGGCTGGTCGCCAACCTGCTGACCGTGCCGCTGTTTGGCGTGCTGGTGATGCCGGCGGCGGTGATTGCCATGCTGGCCATGCCGCTGGGGCTGGAGGCGTGGCCGCTGTGGGCCATGGGTCTGGGTCTGGACTGGACGCTGCTGGTGGCGCATGAAATCGCGTCATGGCCCGGCGTGCAGGGTGCGGTGCCGACGCCGCAGGCGGTGGTCTTGCCGATGATCGCACTGGGGGGGCTTTGGCTGGTGCTGTGGCAGGGCCATGGGAGCTGGCTGGGCGCGGTGCCGGTGGCCTTGGAGCTGGTGCTCTGGACCCAGACGGTGCGACCCGTCCTGCTGATCGCCGAGGATGGCGGGTTGGTGGGCGCCATGACTGCCGAAGGCCGCGCGCTCAGCCGGGCCAAGGGGGCCGGATTTGTGGCACAGACCTGGCTGGAAAACGATGGCGACCTGACAGATCAGGCCACCGCGGCCGTGCGTTGGCAGGTGCCGGTCGTGGACGGCCTGCGTCTGCGGCACGCGACGGGCAAGAAACAGGTGGTTGCCGCAACCTGTGATCCCGATGAATGGTTGATCGTGAACGCGGACCCGCCGCCGGGCCTGCCGTGCCGGGTCACCGGGCCGGCTGATCTGGCGCTGACCGGGCCGGTCGCGGTGATGGCCAATGGCCAGATCCGCACCGGTCGGGGCGCTGACGGGCGGCTGTGGTCGCCCGTGCCGGCCACAACCGTGGTCGTGGCGCGTCAGTAGGTGCGGATCAGGCCGACCAGCTTGCCCTGGATCTGCACGCGATCCTCGGGCAGGACGCGGGTTTCGTATTCGGGGTTGGCTGCTTCCAGCGCGATCATGCTGCCCTGGCGCCGATAGCGTTTCAGCGTCGCCTCGGCGTCATCAACCAGCGCCACCACGATATCGCCGTTCTGTGCCACCTGGGTTTCGCGGATCACCACGACATCGCCATCATTGATGCCGATGCCGATCATGCTGTCGCCCTTGACCTCCAGCGCATAATGCGCGCCGGCCCCCGCCAGCATCGCCCCCGGCACCGCGACGGAATGCGAGGCGTGCGCGATCGCCTCGATCGGCACACCGGCGGCGATCCGACCCATCACGGGCAGATCGA
>JBGSJU010000271.1:0-6374 GCA_041741655.1 Rhodobacterales bacterium | reverse complement strand
GATAGTGATGCGGCGCGGCAGGGTCCAGACCCGGGCGCGCGGCGATTTCCGCAGCCAGCCCTGCCAGATCGGGCGACAGGTCAAGGCTTGCCACCTGTGCGACCCGTTCCACCCGCGCCCGCAACGTCAGGTCGATCCGCGCGATGGGCCGGTGAAACGCCAGCACCGTCATGGCATTGCCGAAGAAATCCTGCGTTTCGCGCCGCTCCGTCGGAATGGGATCGACCGACAGCAGCCGCGCCGTCACGATCTGGCGCCCCGGCAGGTCCGATGGCAACAGCCGCACCAGCGTGCGCAGATGGTCCGCAGGTGCGCCGTAGCGATAGCCGATGGACAGGCCGATGTCATATCGCATGCGGGGCCTCAGTCCAGATAGGTTGCGGACAGGCGGTGCGATACCTCGGCCAGCGTCATGCGAACCTCGGCCAGCCGCGCGGTATCGATGTCATCCGGATCGGCGACCTGCAACGCGGTTTCCAAGGGCATCAACAGGGCCAGCACCGGCGAAACCCGGCCTTCGACCCGGGCATGCGGCAGGTCCTCGGCGATGCGGCGCAGCGATGTGACCTGAAACAGGATCGATCGCGGATTGGCCGCGTCCAGCACCAAAAGATCGGTGACGGTGCGCCGGGTGGGGTCGATGCGATAGCGGCGGCGATGGGTGATCCGGCTGTCGCCATATTCCAGCGCCAGATCGGTCAGGTTTGACCCCGGTTCGTCGGTGGCAAACCCTGCCACCACCGCCGCCGCCCCATCCGCGCGTTCCAGCGCCCGGCCAAAGGTCAGGAACCGCCAGCCGGAACTGCGGTGCATGTTTTCATGCACCAGCCCGTTGAACCCGGTGATCTTGCGCAGCAATACCCCCAAGGCGCGTGCGCAATCGTCGCCGGGCGGCAGGTCGGTCGCCACGGCGGCCAGAGAGCTGGTCAGGTCGGCCAAAGCGGCCCAGCCATCGACGGAAAACCGTTCGCGCACCTTGCCCGCACAGATGCGCGCGGCGTCCAGCGACGGGTGCAGCACGGCCTGCAGCGGCTGGTGCACATCGATGGCAATTCCGGCCAGCAGCGTGGCGATGTGCCGTAGACGGGCATCGGCGGGTCCCTCGGCCTCGGCCAGCCGCAGGTGCCACGCCCGCAACAGCCGGATCGCGCCTTCGGTGCGTTCAACGTAGCGGCCCAGCCAATACAGGTTGTCCGCCGACCGCGCGGGCAGGGCACCCGTGCCTTCGCGGCGGAACCGCCCCGGTTCGAACAGGGTATCTTCGGGCGCGGGACCGTCGCGCATGATCCAGACATCCGCGACCGACCCGCCCTGTTGCATCGACAGCGCCGTGGCGTCGCCCGTCCGCCCGATCCGGGCATAACCGCCCGGCAGGAACACCCAGCCTTCGGGGGTGCGGGCGGCAAAGACCCGGATGCTCATCGGGCGGGGGGCCAGCCGCCCATCGACCCATGCGGGCGTGGTGGACAGGGTCACCGCCTCTTGTCCGACCAGCGTTGTGGCATTGGCGTCGATCCAGTCGGCCAGCGTCTGGTCCGGGCCCCAAGGCTGCGTGCCGTGGATCGCCCCGCCCAAGGCCGAGGCCGCGCCGATGTCGAACGGCAACGCCCGGCTGAGTGCCGCGCCGATGAACATTGTCTGCGCATGCTGCTGGACATAGGCGCGTTCCGCCGGCTGGCCGCACCACCATGTCGCGATGTTCGGCAGGCGCAGCGGTTCGTCCAGCACCACCTCGGCGATTTTGGGCAGGAACGCCATCAGGGCGCGGGTTTCAAGGATCCCCGCCCCCAGCGCGTTGACCACATGCAGGTTGCCCTGCCGCACCGCATCGACCAGCCCCGGCGTGCCGATCTGTGAGGTTTCATCCAGTTCCAGCGGATCGGCCCAGATCGCATCCATCCGCCGCCACAGCACGCCCAACGGCTGCGGCCCCGAGACGGTGCGCACCTGTACCGCGCCGTTCTGGACCACAAGGTCCTCGCCTTCCAGCAGCACCATGCCCAGATAGCGCGCGATATAGGCATGTTCGAAATAGGCGTCATTGCCGGGACCGGGCGTCAGGATCGCGCTGCGCCGGCCTTCTGCGCCCGGAAGGCGGTCCATCGCGTTGCGGAAGGCGCGAAAGAACCCGGCCAGCCGGCGCACGTTGCGGCGCGGAAACGGTTCGGGGAAAATCCGCGCCGTCGCCATGCGGTTTTCCAACGCGAAACCCGCGCCCGACGGCGCCTGCGTGCGGTCCCCCAGCACCAGCCACGACCCGTCCGGGCTGCGCCCGATCTCAAAGGCCAGAAAATGCAGGTGATGCCCCGAGGCTGGCGTGATCCCCACCAGCGCGCGGTGCCATTCCGGGTTCTGCGCCACCAGATCGGGCGGCAGATGGCCGTCGCGCACCAGATCGCCGGGACCATACAGGTCGGCCACCACACGTTCCAGGAGGTCGGCGCGTTGCGACAGGCCGGCGCAGATGCCGTCCCATTCCGGCTCGGACAGGATGACCGGGATATGGCTCAGCGGCCAGTCGCGTTCGGCCATCGGATCGGCGCTGTATTGGCGGTAGAACACGCCGGCGTCGCGCAGATACTGGTCGCCGCGGGCGAAATGCGCGGCCACGGCCTCGGGCGACAGTTGCGCCAACTGGTCGATGAACGTGGCCCAGACCTGGCGCATGGCGCCACTGGCGTCGATCAGTTCGTCCGCCACACCGGGCAAGGCGGCATAGCCCGCAAGCAGGCGGCTGCGGGCGCGGAGGTCGGGGGCGGTGCGCGGTTGTCCGGTCATCTGGCGGTCACGATAGGCCGGGGGGCCGCCGCAGGTCCAGAGTTGTCGGAAATTCCGGATGCGGGATTTCCGCTGCGGGCGTGTAGACCCCCGCCGTATGGCCAAAACCGGTGAACCGCGACAGGCGTCGCGCCTCGGCCTCGTTGCCGTTGACGGGGAACGTGTCATAGCTGCGCCCGCCGGGGTGGGCGACGTGATATACGCAGCCGCCAATCGCGCGGCGCGACCAGCGGTCGTAGATGTCAAAGGTCAGGGGCGCGTTCACCGGCAACACCGGATGCAGCGCGGCGGCGGGTTGCCACGCCTTGAACCGCACGCCCGCCACCTGCACGCCGGTCTGCCCGGCATCCGCCAGCGGCACCGGGCGGCGGTTGCACATCACGGCGTAGCGGTCCTTGAACGCGGTGGTCATCTTGACTTGCAAGCGTTCCACCGAACTGTCGGTGTAGCGCACCGTGCCGCCGATCGCGCCGGTTTCGCCCAGCACGTGCCAGGGTTCCAGGGCCTGGCGGATTTCCAGATGCACGCCCTCGACCGTGATCTCGCCGCAAAACGGAAAGCGGAATTCGGCCTGCGCCTTGAACCAGTCGGGGTCAAGGTCAAAGCCATGCGCGCGCAGGTCATCCAGCAGCGCCAGCAGGTCCTGCCACAGGAAATGCGGCAGCATGTAGCGGTCATGCAGCACGGTGCCCCAGCGGATCGGCCGCGTGTCCAGCGGCGCGGCCCACACCCGCGCGATGATGGCGCGGATCAGCAATTGCTGCGCAAGGTTCATCCGCGGATGCGGCGGCATTTCAAAGCCGCGGAATTCCACCAGCCCCAGCCGCCCGGTGGGGCCGTCGGGGGAATACATCTTGTCGATGCAGATCTCGGCCCGGTGGGTGTTGCCCGTCACATCGGTCAGCATGTTGCGCAGCAGCCGATCCACCAGCCAAGGCGGTGGCGCGGCGCCTGTCCCCGGAACGGGGATCTGCGACAGCGCGATTTCCAGTTCATACAGCGCGTCATGCCGCGCCTCGTCCATCCGTGGCGCCTGTGACGTTGGGCCGATGAACAGCCCCGAGAACAGGTAGGACAGGCTGGGATGGCGGTTCCAGATCAGGATCAGCGATTTCAAGAGGTCGGGGCGGCGCAGGAAGGGGCTGTCCTGCGTGGTGCCGCCGCCGACCACGACGTGATTGCCGCCGCCGGTGCCGGTGTGGCGGCCATCCAGCATGAACTTGTCCGCACCAAGACGGCACAGCCGCGCCTCGGCATAGATCGCCTCGGTCGTCGCCACGCAATCGTCCCATGAATGCGCCGGGTGGATGTTCACCTCGATCACCCCGGGATCAGGCGCGACGCGGATCACGTTCAGGCGCGGGTCGGGCGGGGGCACATAGCCCTCGACATGGATCGGGATGTTCAGGTCGGTCGCCACGGCCTCGGCCACCGCCAGCAGTTCCAGATAATCCTCCAGCGCCTCGACCGGGGGCATGAACAGGCAGAGCCGCCCGTCGCGCAGTTCCATCGCCATGGCAGTGCGCACCGCGCCTTCGGCCGGGTCTGCCCCGCCCTGTTCCACGCGGGCCTGACGTTCGGTGCGGCTGGCTTCGGTTTCGCGCACGGCCTGCGTATGGCCTTTGGTCGTGGCGGGCGTCATCGCTTCGCGTTCGGCATCCTCGGCGGCCAGCCGGTCGATTTCCGCCTGCACGGCGTCGCGTTTGTAGGCGGGCAGGCGGCCATGGAAGACGGGAAGCGGGCCGACCGGGAAACTGGGATCGGCGGTGTAGGTATAGGGGTAGGACGCCGGCGGGATATGCGGCAGCGCGCCCAAGGGCAGGCGGAACCCGGCGGGGCTGTCGCCCGGCACCAGAAAAAGGTGCCCGCGCCGGGGTTTCCACAGTTCCGACCGCCAGCGCGGCCCTTCGGCCTTGGACTGCCAGCGCTGGATCGGCAGGGCATAGCCCACAGGCTGATCCAGCCCGCGCCCGAACACGCGGGCGAACCGCGCGCGTTCCTCGGGGTCTTTCAGTTTCGGGTTTTCCGGCGTCAGGTTGGCGGGCAGTTGCGCCTCTTTCAGCACCCATTCCGCCGGGTCCTCGAACACCGGCTGCGCATGTTCGGGCGGCACGCCCAGTCGTTCGGCCATCTGCGCCAGGAATGTACCCGCCGTTGCGGCGGTCGCGTCGGTCTGGACATGCTCCTGCGCCACCAGCTTTTCGTTCGCCCAGATCGGCACGCCATCGCGCCGCCAATAGAGCGAAAAGGTCCAGCGCGGCAGCGTTTCGCCCGGATACCATTTGCCCTGCCCGTAATGCAGCATGCCACCGGGCGCAAAACGGTCGCGCAAGCGGCGGATCAGCCGATCGGCCAGCCCGCGTTTCGTCGGCCCGACGGCGTCGGTGTTCCATTCCTCGGCTTCAAAGTCGTCGATGGACACGAATGTCGGCTCGCCCCCCATGGTCAGGCGCACATCGCCCGCCGCCAAGGCTGCGTCCACCTTGTGCCCAACGGCGTTCAGCCGGTCCCAGGCGTCGTCCGAAAACGGCTTGGTGATGCGCGGGTGTTCGGCAACGCGGGTCACATGCATGTCGAAATCGAAGGACACCTCGGGCGCGCCGGTGGCGATGATGCCGCCCACGATGGGGGCGGCGTTGCGGTAATGCGGGGTGGCGGCCAGCGGGATATGGCTTTCGCCGGTGAACAGCCCTGATGTGGGGTCCAGCCCCACCCAGCCCGCGCCGGGCAGATACACCTCGACCCAGGCGTGCAGGTCGGTGAAGTCATGCGCGGTGCCCGCCGGGCCATCCAGCGCCTTGATGTCGGGTTTCAACTGGATCAGGTAGCCTGACACGAACCGCGCCGCGAACCCCAGATGACGCAGCACCTGCACCAGCAGCCAGCTTGAATCGCGGCACGACCCCGAGCGTTTTTCCAGCGTTTCGTCCGGTTCCTGCACGCCGGGTTCCATGCGGATGGTATAACCGATGTCGCCCGCCACCCTGGCGTTCAGCGCCACCAGAAAGTCGATGGTGCGGATGCGGTCGCGCGGGATGGTTGCCACGTAATCCAGTAGGCGCGGCGTGGCGCGGTCAGGGCGGGAATAGATCACCAGATCGTCGCGCAGATCCTCGGGGTAGGTGAAGGGGGTGTATTCGCCTTCCTCCTCGACAAAGAAATCGAACGGGTTGTAGACCGTCATGTCGGCCACCAGATCGACCTCGATCTTCAATTCGCTGACCGGTTCGGGGAACACGAAACGCGCCAGCCAGTTGCCATAGGGGTCTTGCTGGTGGTTCACGAAATGCCCACCCGGCGAGACCTTCAGGCTGTGCGAGATCACCCGCGTGCGGCTATGCGGTGCCGGGCGCAGGCGCACGATCTGCGGCGTCAACATGACGGGGCGGTCATAGCGGTAATGCGTCAGGTGATAGAGGCTGGCGTAGATGGACATGGGTGTTCTGCCTTGATCGCGGATGCGTCCGGTATCGCAGCTTTGCACAGGCGCGCCCAGCGGGACCACGGGTTTTTCGGCCCGCAAAACAGGCGGATGCCTGTTTTCGCGCCACCCCGCGCAACCGCCGCTCCGGCGCCGCGACGGGGCGTTCAGGCCG
>JBGSJU010000270.1:0-12340 GCA_041741655.1 Rhodobacterales bacterium | reverse complement strand
ACGCGATTGCCGACTGGGCCGCGGCCGAAGGACTGGCGGCGGTCCGGGTGGCCCATGCGCCGGTCGGGCCAACGGCCGATCTGTTGGCCCGCGCCGGATTACGCCTGCGGGCAGAAGGCCGGTTTTTTGCGCCGGTGATCCGCCCCTATGATGCCCGGGCCTGGCCGCATGGCACGCACGGGTTTTTCCGGTTCCGCACGGCGATCCCGCACCTGCTGGACGCGCTTTGATGCGTCAGAGGGGGGCGATGCCCCCCTCTGGCCCCTGTTGATGGCTTCTGGCGATCAGCCGAACATGTCGGACGTGATGCCCGCATACCAGCCGATGCTTTCCTCGTAGGTCTGCTTGCGCAGCGCGGCGTCTTCGCCGGTCTGGCTGATGAAGCTGGTGGTCGAGGCGATCTTTTCCGGCGTCGGTTCGTAGGACGCGCCGACCTTGACCCCATCCTCGGGCGCGATCAGCGACCAGCAGGTGTTGGAATACTTGGCCGGGAACACCCGCGACCCGGTCAATTCGCCCCGGATCGTCATCACCGCGACCTTGGCCTGGCTGTTTGCGGAATAGCCCGATTTCGGCATGTCGCCCTGTGCGGACGCATCGCCCAGCACGAACACATTCTCGTCCATCTTCGACTTCATGCTGGCGGGATCGACCGGGGCCCAACCCTTTTCATCGGTCACACCGGCCACGGCGGCGATCTTGCCGGCCATCTGGCCGGGGATCACGTTACAGACATCAACCTTTTGCACCGTGCCATCGACGACCACTTCCATCGTCGCGGGCCGCACCTCGACCTTGTCGCCGCCGAATTCGGGCCCAATGCGTTCGACCATGCCGGCATAGTGGCGTTCCCAGCCTTCTTCGAACAGCGCCTGCTTGGAATACTTGTCCTTCGGGTCGATCAGCAGGATCTTGGCGGTCGGGTTCGTGGTTTTCAGCACATGCGCCACCATGCTGATCCGTTCGTAAGGACCGGGCGGGCAGCGATAGGGGTTCGGCGGAGCAATCATCGCGAATGTGCCACCCTGTGGCATTGCGGCGATCTGCGCCTTCAGCAACTGGGTCTGCGGGCCGGCCTTGTAGGCGTGCGGCATGATGTCGGCATGGTCGGCCACCGCCCAGCCGGGCACCGACCCGTCGCGGAAGTCGATGCCGGGCGACAGCACCAACCGGTCATAGGCCAGTACCTGCCCGCCCGCCAAGGTGACGGTTTTCGCCACGCGGTCCACTCCGGTCGCCAGTTCGTTGATCACCGTCACGCCGCCGGCGGCGATGCCGTCATAACCGTGTTGCAGGCTTTCGAACTCGCGGAACCCGCCCAGATACAGGTTGGAAAAGAAGCAGGTGGTGTAGATCGGGTTCGCCTCGACCAGCGTGACATCCAGCGCGCCCTGGCTGTCCTTGGCCAGGTATCGCGCCGCCGTGGCGCCCCCCGCGCCGCCGCCGATCACAACCACGCGCGGTTTCGCTTGCGCCCAGACGGTGGGGGCCGACAGCGCCGCCGATGCGGCAATTCCTGCGCCGATGAAGGCGCGTCTGTTCAGTGTCATGGTATTCCTCCCTAGGGTCTTGTTATATTTGTTTTTTATGGGCTTGGCGGGTTTTGTCCAGCCCGGCCGCGCCTTTGCTTTTGTTTGGTGCGGGGAAACGATCCCGGATTGAGTGGCGCGGTCCTCCTGAATTGTTCCTGCCTAGCCCGCGGCCGCCCGACAGCGATCCATCGCGGCAGGTTCTGCGGGACAGGCGTTCTTTTTCATGGCGTCAACGATCCGAAATAGGCGGCGATGGCGGCGATTTCCTCGTCCGACAGCCGCCCGGCCATCATCTGCATCACCGGATGCGGGCGCACCTGACGTTTGTAGGCGTGCATGGCGATCACGAAATCCTCGGTCGGCCAACCGATGATCGCGGGGATGCCTTCGCTGTCACCATCGACCTGATGACAGGTCTGGCATTCCGATGCGAGGTATTCGCCATAATCGCGGTCACCCGTCAGGGCCAGCACCTCGATCGGCAGATCGACCTCGCGGGCGCGCGCCGTCGGGCTGCTTTCGGGGATGTTCTGCGGCATGTCGGAAAAGTTGCGCAGATAGGCCAGCACATTGGCGCGATCCTGCGGATTTTTCAGGCCGGCAAAGTTCATGCGCGTGCCGGACACCAGCGCCTTGGGGTTTTCCAGATAGGCGTCCAGCGTGACATATTCCCAGATCAGCCCGTCGGCGCCCATGCGTTGCAGGCCCTTGGAATAGGCGTAGCCATCCTTTTCCGCTGCCGCACGACGACCGAAAATGCGGTTCAGTTCCGGGCCGATCCCGTTTTCCGCCCCAGCCCCCACCTCGTGGCAACCGGAACAGCGGCGAAAGATCACCTCGCCTTTTTCAGCGTCGCCAATCAGTTCGGCGGCTGAAACCTGCGAGAACATGGCGACGATCAGCAGCAGCCCGCTGACGGCAGTTCGAATAGTCATGCGCGTTCCCTGTCGTGTCCCGTCTGATGCGGGCTTGCGTCCGATCCGCAGACGGCGGGGACAGGGTCAGGATGCCGCAGGAGACAACCGTTGGTCAATATCCGAGGCGCAGGGCGCCCGGGGCATCTGTCACGGGGGGATCGCCTCCTTCGGCAGGTCCCGCCCTTGCCCGCGTTTTGCGGGATGGGCCGGGACGTTTGGGGCGCCCCGGCCTGTTTTTCGTCTATCGTGTCAGTTCGTCAGCGTGGCGAGGTAAGCCGCCACAGCCGCAATGTCTTCTTCCTTTTTCAGGCCCACGAAGGACATCTTGGTGCCCTTCACGAAATCCTTCGGCTTGGTCAGCAATTCGGCGATAAGCGCCGCATCCCAGACCTTGCCCTCTTCGCCAAGCGCAACGAAGCCCTTGGAGTACTTGAACCCGTCAACCGACGCGACCTGACGTCCCATGATGCCGTTCAACACCGGACCGGTCTTGTTCTTGGCGCCTTCGCCAACCTGATGGCAGGCCGCGCACTGCTTGAACACCTTTTCGCCCTTGGCGATCAGGTCGGCATCGCCCGCCGAGGCTGCGGCAGGTGCTGCGGCGGGTGCGGGTTCTGCTGCGGCCACCTGCACCGGGACGGGTGCCGGTTCCTCGGCTTTTTTCTCGGGTTCGGGGGCCGCGACGGGGGCCGCAGCCGGGGCTGCCGCGGGGTCGACCTTGGCGTCATCCGTCGTGTCGTTCGGCGTCACGTCCAGCACGGTCGCCCGCATGGTGATTTCCACACTGTCCTTGCAATTGGCCATGCAAGGCTCGGCCTTCCAGAAGTGCTTTTCGGCGGTGTCGCGGTCATCAAGGATGAAACCGTCCGCGTTCGGCAATTCGACCGACAGGAAGTTTTCCTTCGACAGCACGAAATCGTCATCCACCAGATCGTTGGAATAAAGGATGTAGGCGACGATGGCATAGGTGTCGTCGGCCGACAGGGTCTGCGCCCCACCATAGGGCATCGACCGGTGCACATAGTCCCATGTGGTGGACAGATGCGGCCAGAAGCTGCCAACGGTTTTCAACGGGTCGTCGTGGTTCAGGGTGCCGGCACCGCCGGCCAGTTTCGGCCAGTTGTCCACACCTTCGGCGAATTCGCCGTGGCAGACGGCGCAATTGGCGGAAAACACTTCTTCGCCATCAGCGACCGATCCGGACCCTTCGGGCAACCCTTCGCCATTCGGCGACACGTCCTTGTTCCACGCGGCGATTTCTTCCGGCAGGGCGGCGCGGCCCAGACCCAGTTTTTCGGCCATCACCGGCGAGGCCAGCAGGGCCACGGTGGCCGCGGTCAGGAACAGATTAGGAAACTTCGACATTTTCGGCCTCCCCGGTCGGATAGACATGCCAGGTCTGGATGCAGTTGTTGTGATAAATCGAATTCAATCCGCGCACTTCGCGCAGTTCGGCCTTGGTCGGCTGGACATAGCCGGTGCTATCCATCGCGCGCGATTGCAGCAGCATGTCGGTGCCATCCCAGTTGATATCCAGGTAGAACCGCGTCAGCGCCTTGTCCTGACCGGGCGCGGCAAGCCGCGCGGTCTGCCAGTTCTTGCCGCCATCGGTGGACACATCGACCCGCGTGATCGAGCCCCGTCCCGACCATGCCAGCCCGGTGATGACCAAGGGGCCCTTGCCATGGGTGATCGGCGATTGCGGCGACGGCGAGGTGACGACGGATTTCGCGTCCATCACCCATGTCCATTTCCGCGACACGCCACTGTCCAGCGTGTCGGTGTATTTCGAGGTTTCTTCACGCGATTCGATCGCCTGCGCCGTCACTTCGATCCGGCGCAGCCATTTCACCCACATGTTGCCTTCCCAGCCCGGCACGATCAGGCGGACAGGATAGCCATGTTCCTTGCGCAACGCCTCGCCGTTCGCCTTGAAGGCGATCATGCAATCGTCCAGCGCCTTGGCCATCGGGATTGACCGCCCGTTCGACGACGCGTCCGCGCCCTCGACGAACACCCATTTGTCGGCCAGATCGCCCGCGGTGTTCAACCCGGCCTCTTCCAGAAGGGTGCGCAGGGTGACGCCAGTGTATTCCATGTTGTGGATCATGCCATGGGTGAACTGCGCGCCGTTCAGTTGCGACCCCGCCCATTCCATGCCCGTGTTCGCGGCACATTCCAGGAAGAAGGTGCGGGTCACGCGCGGGAACCGTTCCAGATCGGCATAGCTGAACACCAAGGGCTGATCGACCAAGCCGTTGATCATCAGGCGATAATCTGCCTTGGACAATTCGATCGCGCCGGAATGGTGGCGTTCGAACGCACAGCCCTGTGGGGTGATCGTGCCATCCAGCGCATGGATCGGGGTGAAGTTGATCGACGACACCGTGTCCGCCGTCAGCCATTCCACGTTGCGGCGTACCACATCGGTTTCGAACCGGATCGGCAGGCCGTAAGGCGTGGCATCAACCCCTTCGCCAAAGCTCGACGCCCATTCCTGCACTTCGGTGATCAGCGGGTCGGGGGTCGAGGCCCCGGCCATGCTGGCCCCGGCCAATGCTCCCCCGGTGGCAATCGTGCCTTTCAGGAACGCGCGGCGCGAGGGCGTTTTGTGTTCTGAACGGTCGGTCATGTCGTTCTTCGCCTCCTCTTGCAACATCAAATCCAGTTATGTGAATTTGATTGTCAGATCATTACCTTGACTGGGCGGGCGGCTCAGACGCCCGTCACCTTGACGCTTGTGTTGGGTTTCACCGATACGGTGCCCAGCTTCTTGATATGGCTTTCCACCACGTCCCAGATCTGCGGCCCTTCGGTGCCTTCGTTCACGGACGCCCAGCCGGCCACCACATAGGTCTTGGCGGGGTCGATCTTTTCGCCGGTCTTCAGCAGCACCATGTCGGTGATGCGGCTGCCCATCGGCTGGCCGATGTCGATGCCGTAGCCCATGCCGCCGATGCGCACCATGTCACCGCCCTGCTGGTAATAGGGATCGGGGTTGAACAGGTTGTCGGCCACGTCTTCCAGGATGGTATGGATGAATTCGCCCGTCATTTCCGTGCGATAGCATTTGCCATAGGTCATGGAGGTGGTGGTCCACATATCCTCGCGCGTGATGTCGCTGTCGGGCAGGATCGACGCACCCCAGCGCACGCCGGGCGACATGGCGATATCGGCGTCGCGTTCCGAAATCAGCGCGTCACAGATCAGATCATCCCAAGACCCGTTGAAATTGCCGCGCCGGAACAGCGTGGTATCGGCATCGGTGCGCCCGATCACCTCTTCCAGCTGCGCCTTGTAGGGCGCGCGTTCGGCCGCGATCACGGCGGCCACGGCCAGATCGGGGGCGATCACATCGGCGAACAGCGGGATCAGCTTGTGCCGGAACCCCATCATGCGGCCATCGCGGATGTCCAGATCGACGCGCGACACGAATTTGCCGTGGCTGCCGGACGCGATCAGGATCGTCTCGCCCACCAGCACGGGTTCGGGCAGCGCGTCATGGGTATGGCCGGTCAGGATCACGTCAATGCCCTTGACCCGGCTCGCCATCTTCTTGTCCACGTCAAAGCCGTTATGCGACAGACAAACGACCAGTTCGGCGCCCGCGGCCCGGACTTCATTGACAATTTCCTGCATCCGTTCGTCACGGATGCCGAAACTGAAATCGGGGAACATCCAGCCCGGATTGGCAATCGGCATATAGGGAAAGGCCTGCCCGATCACGGCGATCTTGACGCCGCCGCGTTCGAACATCTCATAGGCCTTGAATTCCTCGGCCGGCTCGTTCCATTCATTGCTGAAGATGTTCTGCCCCAGCATCGCAAAGGGCGAGGCGGCGACCAGCTCGCGCACCCGGTCCTGACCCAGCGTGAATTCCCAATGGAAGGTCATCGCATCGGGTTTCAGCGCGGCCATCACATTGACGACGTCCTGCCCCGCGGTGTGATAGCAGGTGTAGGACCCGTGCCACGTATCACCGCCGTCCAGCAGCAATGCATCAGGCCGCGCAGCGCGGATCGCGTTGATCACGGTCGCGGCGCGGTCCATGCCACCGATGCGGCCATAGCTTTTTCCCAGCGCGGCGAAATCGTCATAGGTCAGCGCATAGGCCGTCGGGCTGCCATCAGCGATGCCATACATCTTGCGGTAATCCGCGCCGGTGATGTGCGGCACAAAGCCCTTGTTGTCGCCCACCCCGATATTAACCTCGGGTTCGCGGAAATAGACCGGGGTCATCTGGGCGTGAATGTCGGTCATGTGGATCAGCGTCACATTGCCGAAGCTGTCGAATTTCAGCAAATCTTCCTGCGTCAGCGCCTGCTGCGCCGCAAGGCGGGACCAGTTGCCAAAGCCAGACGCGCCATACAGCGCCGATGTGGCCATGGCCACCTGAAGAAAGTCGCGGCGAGAGATCATGCGCCCGTGCTCCGAATAATCAAAACTTCATGATGCCGGTGCGCAAGCACCGGTTGGCCCTTGCGGACCGCAAATCCCTGTTCGCGTTTTTTGGTGGTCCGGGGGCAGGCCGACCCGCCCCCGGACAACAGCTCAGTTGCGGACCGACGCGCCTTCAACCGACAACCCGTTGCCGCGCGACGCGACATAGAGTTCCAGCGCGGTGAATTCCGGGCTGCCACGGTCATAGGGTTCGCCGCGCACATCGCGGATGCAGCCCCAGAAACGGTCATGCACCTGATGCAGGCGGGCATCCTTCAACCGGTAGGCCGGGAAACCGTTGGTCTGGCCTTGGCTCAGGTGGTCAGCGCGGATGTACTTGTCGTAGTTTTCTTCGTGGCAGGACGCGCAGGACAGATCCAGCACACCGGTGCGGGTGTAATAGATTTCCTTGCCCAGTTCCCAGGCCGCCTTGGCCGGGCCGTCGATGGCCACGTTCATCGGCAAGCCGCGCGACTGCACCGCGATCATCGCCACCATGTTGGCCATGTCGCCGGACACGTATTTATAGGCTTCTGCGCCCATGTTCTTGGTGCGGCAATGGTTGACCTGACCTTCGATGGTGCGCAATTCGCCCGCGGCCTCGTTCCATTTCGGATAGGTCGCGCGCACGCCCTTCATGCTTTCGGCCGGATCATTGTGGCACGATGCACAGGATTTGTTTTCCGTGCCTTCCACCTTGTTCCACGCATCCATGCCCAGATCGACGAACACCATGCCGGGGTTGTCGAAATCGTCGGTCTGCATCGCCTGCGTGTCGTTCTCGCGGAAAATCCAGCCGGAATAGATCGTGTCAAGGGTGTCTTTCAGGTGGTCGGGCGCGGCGGTTTTGGTCACCAGCGTCAGTTCGCCATTGATCACCAGTTCCGCTTCTTCGTCCGCCGTCGCAGCGCCGCCCAGAACGACGCCGCCCGCAAGGGCCAGCGCCGCAAGGGTGCGAATGCTTGTCAGCTTGATCATGTTGGTTGCCCTCCCTGGCATTTCACACGCGACAGTTACGATCAGGCGACCGTCACCGTCTTGGCATCGTTGTAAACCGAGCCGTCATCATCGTACCAAGTGAATTTCAATTCGCCGGTCGCCGGGATCACCGCTTCGAATTCGAAATACGGGTTGGTCGAAATCGCGGGGTGCATTTCCACGTCCACGACCATCGTGCCGTTGAATTCGCAGGTGAAGCGGTTGATGATCGACCGCGGGATCAGCGATCCGTCCTTGTTCTTGCGCTGACCCGATTCCATCACGTGGGAAATCAGGGTCTTCAGCACGACCGCTTCGCCAGCCTTGGCGGTTGCGGGGGCTTTCACGCGGGGTTTGACGCCATCTGCCATGGTAATTCTCCTCAGATTTGCTGGTTCAGCCGCCGCAGCCGCCGATGGTGACTTTCACGGTGGCGGCACCGCGTGCGAACGACCCGTCGGCCATCTTGGCGATCGCCACGACGTCCTGCGTGCCGGCCAGACGGATCCGGGTCGACGCGGCATGCGCGCCGGCACCTTCGCCGAAGGTGAATGTCGCAACGCCCGGGGTCGGGTTGCCCATGGCCAGAACCATGATCGCCACCGCGCCCTCGGACGACACGGCCACCGGAACGGTATTGCCGTTCTCGGCGATTTCCGGCGCGGTGACGGTCACGCCACCCTCGGTCACCGCCGCGCCACCGGTGAAGGCGGCAATCATTTCCTCGCCCGTCGCCGCAGCGGCGAACCGCACCGGCAGGGCCATAACCGCGGCAGCCCCAAGGCCAAGCGCAAGCGTTTCACGTCTGTTCAGTTCCATGTCTCTCTCCTGTAGCTCAGGCAATTCTTTCCAGCGCCCCGTCACTCTTTCAGAGTGGCAAGGAACGCGACGACGTCTTCGATCTGCTGTGCGGTCAGCACGGGGGTGATTTCGGTCGCGGGCTTGCCCGTGTAACCGTCACCGGGGCGGACGTATCCGTCCACCTTGTAGAAGGCGGGCATCACCGTGCCTTCGAATGTCATCTTGGGATTGACCAGCATTCCGCGCAGTTGCGCTTCGGTCCAGCGGTCACCGGCCCCGTCCAGCGTCGGGCCGACATCGCCCTGGAACGCGGCCTTCAGCGCGGATACCTGATGGCAGGCGACGCAGTTGCCCTGTGCGCGGTTGCTCATCACCTTGGCGCCTTCGTCGGCATTGCCCGGCACGCCGGTCAACGACGCCTCGACGGCGCCGTCGGTCAGCACGACGTCCTTGGGGGCGATCTCTCCGGCAAACGCCGCGCCCGCCGTGATACAGGCTACCGCCGTGATCATCGCAAGTTTCATGTTACCTCCCCTGTGTTCCGTTTCCGGCCTTGGTTCCCTTGGTGCACCGTAGTCTACAGTGACGGTTTGACGCAACAACAAATTCACGAAAATGAATTTACATATATGTTGCACCGCGGCATAGTTCGCGCCGCAGTGCGGCATTTGCGCCCGCGTCACTCACCCGCGGCGATCCGCGCGGCAACGTACTTCTGAAACGGCTCGTCGGTCAGATAGACCTTGTCGCGCACCCAGGTCAGGATCGCCAGCGTGGTGCCCTTGCCAAAGGCGCCCGGCATCGCCGCCACGGCCGCCTGCGCCGCGGTCTGTCCATCCGCGACCTCTTCGGGCAGGAACATCATGGTGGGGGTGAACATCAGGCCCCATTTGCGCACCATGTCCTTTTCCGCCAGCATCTCGCCGTCGAAATCCGTTACTTCGACGTCGCCGAACATGTTGATCTGGATAAAGAAATAGTTGTCGCGGATATAGGCGTCGATCTTGGGATCGGGGAACACCTCTTCGTGCATCTTCTTGCAATAGATGCAGCCGCGCTGTTCCACGATCACCGCCAGACGCTTGCCCTCGGCATTGGCATCCGCCAGATCCTCGCGCAGATCCTTGAAGGTGTCGCGCATCCAGTCCGTCTTGTGCAGCCCGTCGTCGCCCAGTTCCGCCGCCATCGCCGGCGCGGCCATCAAGGCCGCCACCGCCATCAGTCCCCGCAGTCCACGCATCGCATCCTCCCCAGATTCAAGTTTCAACCCAGTGTCGTGAAAGACGGAAAGGTGTCGATCATCCATTGCGCGATCAGGTTGACCCCGTTGGTCGCGATCAGAATCGCAAAGAGGATCAGCATCCCCCCCATCACCTTTTCCACATAGCCCAGATATTTCCGGTTCCGCGCCATCCAGCCAAGGAACGGTTTGGCAAACAGCGCCGCAACCACAAAAGGCGCGGTCATGCCAAAGCCATAGACCAGCAACAAAAGCCCGCCGTGCCAGATGTCGCCCATGCCCGACGCCACCATCAGGATCGACGCCAGCGCCGGCCCCACGCAAGGCGTCCAGCCAAACCCGAAGGCCAGCCCCATCACATAGGCGCCGACAAAGGTCGTCGGTTCGACCTTTGATTCGATTCGCGCCTCGCGGTACAGGAACCCGATGCGGATCACGCCCAGGAAATGCAGGCCAAAGACGAACAGGATCGCGGCCGCGACATAGCTTAACGGTTGCTTCCATTGCGCAAAGGCGGTGCCAAGCGCGGTGGCCCCCATGCCCAACAACACGAAAATGGTCGTGACACCCAAGGCGAAGGCCACCGCCGACACGATCAGGCGGCGCTGTGCCCCGGGGGCGATGCCGGCGTCGCCCCGCAGTTCCGTCATGGAAATGCCCGCCATGTAGGACAGGTAGAAAGGCACCATCGGCAGGATGCACGGTGTGAAAAACGACAACAACCCGGCCAGCGCTGCGCCCCAATAGGATATGTCCAGCACCGGCTTCTCCTTGATCAATTCACATATTCAGATTACGTTGTGTATACCGTTGTCGTCAATCAGGTGTCGCATGATCCGCCGTCTCGTCCTTGCTGCCGCGCTGACACTTCTGGGCCAGATGGCGTTAGCGGTCGAGCTGATCATGGTCGAAACACCGGGCTGCGCCTATTGCCTGAAATGGAAATCCGACGTCGGCGCCGAGGAATATTCCGCCAGCGCCGAAGGCCGGTTTGCCCCGCTGCGATTCGTCGATCTGCGCGCCGCGCCGCCCGACGGCGTGACCTTTGTGCGTCCTGTGGTGTTCACCCCCACCTTCGTCCTGATCGAGAACGGCGCCGAGATCGACCGGATCGAGGGCTACCCGGGCGAGGATTTCTTCTGGGGCCTGTTGGACATGAAGCTGAAAGCCAAGACCGCTTTCACGGGGGGCAGTTGAGGCGGCTCTGGTCCCGCGACCCCGCCGCAGCCCATGTTGCGGCGCCTGCCGTCACGCCAAACCTTGGGCCAAACCTCACGGCAGAAGTCTTGCCCGATGTCAGGCCGATCGTTGCCGCGATGTCATCACCATCACTTGGGCCATCACCTGCGCCATCCCTGCATCTGACCGACACGACGATGCAGGCCCTGTCGGTCCACAGCTTTGATCCCGCGCCATCTCATGCTACGCAATGCGGACTTTGCGCCCCGGACATGGCGGCGGCGACGGTGATGGGATCAGGGGCTGACATTGCCCCGAACGGGGGGATCAGGCGCGTGGCACTGCCACTACTCCATTACGGCATCTCGGACGCCGAGATGGACGCCATCGTGGACAAGGCGACCATTGCGTCGAATTTCCTGAAGGCGGTCAGCCACGAAGGTCGGCTGTTGATCCTCTGTCATCTGGTGTCGGGCGAAAAATCGGTGACCGAACTGGAAGACCTGCTGTCCGCCCGCCAGGCCGCCGTCAGCCAGCAACTGTCGCGTCTCAGGCTCGAAGGGCTGGTGGTGCCGCGCCGCGATGGCAAGGCGATCTATTACCGTTTGGCCGACGACCGCCCGGCGCGTATATTGGAACTGGTATATGAGCTGTTTTGCAATGACAGCCCCGCAACCTGAGACGGAACGCCATCGCAACGCAGCGGGAGGACTGACATGACCGCGATGCTGGAATGGCTGGGCGATGACCTGGCGGTGACGCTGGTGGGGTTGGTGGGCGGCATCATGCTGGGCCTTGCCGCGCGGTTGGGCCGGTTCTGCACCATGGGCGCGATCGAGGACCTGCTATATGGCGGGTCAGACCTGCGCATGCGGATGTGGGGACTGGCGATCGGGGTGGCGATCACCGGCAGCTTTGCGTTGCAGGCGACTGGCTTGTTCGATGTGGACCGCAGCTATTACCTGTCGATCCGCTGGATGCCGCTGGCGTCGATCCTGGGCGGGCTGGTGTTCGGCTATGGCATGGCGCTGGCAGGCAACTGCGGCTTCGGGTCCATCGCGCGGCTGGGTGGCGGCGACATGCGCGCTTTTGTCATCGTGCTGGTGATGGGTGTGTCAGCCTTTGTCGTGCTGTCGGGGCCATTGGCCGGGCTGCGGGTCTGGGCCTTTCCGCAGGCCGAGGTGGTCAACGACATGCCGCCCGGCCTTGCGCATCTGATCGCCCGGCTGACGGGCGCACCGGTCGCCGCGGTG
>JBGSJU010000269.1:0-5356 GCA_041741655.1 Rhodobacterales bacterium | reverse complement strand
GGCCGCAAAGGCACGCGCGAAGGCACCCGGCGTGCTGTAGCCGACCTGCCGTGCGATGGTCTGCACCGGCAGATCCGTGTCGCGCAGTAGGGCGGATGCGATCTCGAAACGGCACTGTGCGACCAACGCCCAGAAGGTCATGCCACGCTGCTTCAACCGGCGCTGGAGCGTGCGCGGGCTGGCGCCAAGCCGCGCGGCCAAGGTGTCGATCGATACTGGCCCCGCCAGCACCATCCCGGCAATTGTCGTGCGGACCTTGCCGGGTGCCAGCCCGGACGCCTTTGTGCCCTGTCCCATTCATGCTATCCAAGCGGTCGTTCCCGAGGTCAAAGTGGACGATTCGGGACGCCGTTTCAGACCAATGCGCGCCAAAATCGGTGCGACCGGAAGGGGACATCACCGTGAACGGCAACCTTGCACTCGTCAGGGCGACGCATCTGAACGACTACATCGCCGTGTTGCGCGACATCGGCGCGCCGGTGGACAGGGCGCTGGCCCGGTCGAAACTGCCGCCCCGCATCGAGGAGACGCCGGACCTCTACGTCAGCGTGCCCGTCGCCATCGAATGGATCGCCCGCACCGGCCATGACCTGTGTCCCATGGAGCTTGGATTTCTGGCCGCCGGGAAGGCCACGCTGGCATCCCTGCGCCCCGCCCAGCAAGCCGCCCTCCTGGGCGCGCAGACAGGCCTGATGCGGCTGGCCGCCCTTGCTGCCATCGCCAGGACCGAGGACAGCGCACTCGACATGCGCATCCAGCCGGATGGCGACGATCTTCGCATCATCTGCACCATGGAGGGTCTTGCCAGCCATCCCTTCGTCTGCCTGGCCGAATGGCTTAACCTGCAGGCCGTCATCTCGGTCGTGCGCAGTGTCGCCGGGGCGTCATGGTGCCCGCGCGAGATGGGCTTCGTCGCTACCTGCCGCCCGCCGGAGGCTGTTCTTGCCGCGTTCCCAGACACGCGTATTCTTGTGGGACAATCCAGAACATCGATCATGATCGCGCGAGATCTCTGTGCCGCGCGCACCGCGGCAGTCCTGGCCGCAGCACCCGTGGCGGGCAAAGGCCCGGACGATTCGTGCACTCCTTGGGAATTCGTCGGGCTGATGCGGAATCTTGTGCAGCCCTACTTGAACGCGGGGCGCACGGATATCGCCTTTGCCGCCGAAATCGCCGGGATCAGCACTCGGACGCTGCAACGGCGGCTGAGCGCGGGCGGCAACTCCTATTCGCAAATCCTGCAGGAGGCGCGCTTCGAGCTTGCTTGCGCGCAACTCGCGGACCACTCGCTCAAGGTCATCGATGTCGCCATGATGGCAGGCTACGACAGCCCGCAACACTTCACCCGCGCCTTTCGCCGGTTCACGGGTGTCACGCCATCGGCGTATCGGCATATTCAACAGGGCGGAAATTATCAGGGCGTCCGCATGAGTGCGCCGCGCACCGGAGAAGCAGTCATATCATAGAAACGCATCGCGCGGGCTTCCAATCCAAAAATCCCGGCCCCGTTTCAGCGTGACCGCTACCCAGTGCTGGCAGCATGGTCCGAATGCGCAAGCACCTTCTTGGCAGGTAAAGGCAGCGCAAGCGAGCGTCTCATCTCCCGATACGCAAGGACATGAGCATGAATAGGCGACGCAAGGCAGCAATCACGTTCTGCACCGCAGGAATCACTCAACCGGCGCATGGCCGCTTTGGGCCGCTCATGTCGGTTCAGGCTGATCGGTCAGGGCATCTCTGATGGCTCGAGGTCGGTCCGGTTCCGGCGGAACGCCCTACCGATTTACGCGTACGCGAAACTGACTCAAGTGTTTGACCAAAGGCCGTGAAACATTGGGGCACAAAGGTGACTCTGATGAGGGAGACTTCGAAACGGGTCAACAATAGGTCAACCTGTTTAACTACTTTGTTCCCCGTCTGGCCCCGTCCGCTGCGGTTGGTTGCGGCGCGATGCGGTTGGAAAACGTAGGCGGTTCAATGGGTTATCTCGTAACCTGTTGAAATCAAAGGATTGCCGATCGTCCGGGAGATTCGGCTCATAACCTGAAGGTCGTAGGTTCAAATCCTACTCCCGCAACCAAAATACCTAACCTTTCCAAATGGTTAGAATCCGACAAAAACACTTGTGTATAGCGCTTGCAGTTTTACCTCAACGCCACATCAACGTTTGACAAGTCCCCCCTGAAATGCGGGAGCTTTTTGCATTTGGGTAGGCGTCCGGTCTGGCCGCTATCGGTTCCATTTCCACGGCATCAGGTCGTCGACCTTTGTGATCTTGTAGTCCGTGATGCGGGCGAGGGTGTCGGCGAGCCAGGCGTGGGGATCGACGGCATTGAGTTTGGCGGTCTCGATCAGGGTGTAGGCGACGGCCGCGGCCTTGCCACCGGCTTCGGAATCGACGAACAGGAAGTTCTTTCGTCCGAGGGTGATGTCGCGCATGCCGCGTTCGGCGGCGTTGTTATCCAACTCCAGGATGCCGTGGTCGAGGTAGGGACGCAGACGGTCCATGCGGGTCAACGCGTATCGGATTGCTCCGGCCAACGGGCATTTGCCCGAAGTCGTGGCGAGTTGCCTCGCCAGCCATCGCTCCAGATCGTCGAAGACCGGGGCGGCATGGGCACGTCGCAGTTCGGCGCGGCGGTCTGGCGGCGACCCGCTGGCCTCCTTCTCGACGGCGTAAAGTTGTGCGATCAGGCCGATGGCTTCTTCCGCGAAGCTGCGCACCTCCTCGGGGTCTTCCGGCAAGGTCAGGGTCTGGGTGAGCATGCAGAAAGTTTATCCCATTGTATTCCTTGTGAGAATCCTTCTCTCGCAGACCAGCGGATTATCCCGCCGCCAAGGGCCGCCAGGTCCGCTGTGGTGCTCGCCAGTCGATCCCCTCCAGCAGCATCACCAGTTGCGCGGGCGACAGCGCGACCTTCCCGTCCTTGGCCGAGGGCCAGACGAACCGCCCCTTCTCCAGCCGCTTCAGGAACATGCAGGCGCCCTGACCATCCCACCAGATCACCTTCACCAGATCGCCGCGGCGCCCCCTGAACACGAACAGATGCCCGGTGAAGGGGTCCTGCTTCAGCACAGCCTCGGCCTGCGCCGCCAGTGCCGCAAAGCCCTTGCGCATGTCCGTCACCCCGGCCGCCAGCCAGACCTGCGTGTTGACCGGAACCGGGATCACACCGTCAGACCCCGGATCAACCTCGCCAAGGCTTCCGGATCATAGCCACCGCTGATCCGCATCCGGTGCCCGCCCACAAGCTCGATCTCGATGCAACTGTCGGCGACAGGACCTGCCATCGGCGCCTTCGCCTCCTCGACGATCTCCACCGGCAGAAAGCGCAAACCGGAGTCCTCGGCCCCAGTCCCGGGTGCGGGCCGATACTTGGGATCACGTAGCCATTTGAAGATCATTCGCATTCACCGCATAGCGAAGCGCCACCTGAGCCACGGAAACGCCTGGCGCAATCGTCTGCAAACAGATCGACCGCTTCTCCTTATCCGTCCAAAGCCGCCTCGTCCGCCGCGCCACGCCTGCACCATAGTGTCCACTATCCTTGGTGGACACTATCCGACACCATCAGCCCGCGGCAGAGCGGTCAGGCCGGACGCTTACCGTTTTGGGAGACTCGATAGCACTCAAGTCGTGTAAGTATTTGGTGGTTGTAGGGTTCCAAAGAGCCGTCCCGCTGGAACCCTGCGACGAGTTCCTAGCCGAACACCAGCCCACCATCGACGATCAGGTTCTGGCCCGTCACTGCCCGTGCCCATGGCGACGCGAAGAACAACACCGCATCCGCCATATCTTCCGGCGTCGTCACGCGCCCCAGTGGGGTTTGGGATGCAATGATATCGAACACTGCGTCGGGCGTGGCGGCGCTGGCATCCGTTGTGCGCAAAATGCCCCCAGACACCATGTTGACCGTGATACCCATCGGCCCCAACTCCTTTGCCGCTGTGCGGGTAAAGGCCAGAGCAGCGCCTTTGGCCGCAGTATAGTCGTGATAGGGTACGACCGGGTTTTGCATCAGGTTGGTGCCGATGGTGATGATGCGGCCAAAGCCGATGGCTGTGCAGTGGGCTTGCATAGCGGCAAGGCAGTTCAGCGCGCCACCCACCGCTGTTTCGGTCTGCCGCGCGATGTCGGCCCAGCACAGCCGGTCCAGGTGTGTGCGCGCCTCGCCGTTGAAGGCGAAATCCGCCAGCGCATTGTGCACCAGCACATCCGGTGCCCCGAGCCGCGCGCTGATCTCCGCCACCATCGTCGCAACCTGCGCCGGGTCGGTGACATCGGCGTGGAACGCGGCCGTTCGCGGGCCAAGCTCGGCGGCAAGCGCCTCGGCTGTGGTCTGGCTGTGGCGATAGTTGATCGCGACCTTTGCACCTTCGCGGTGAAAGGCGCGGGCAATGGCGGCGCCAAGGCCACGGCCTGCGCCGGTGACAAGAACGGTGAGATCAGAGATGGGGCGCGTCATGGCGTGTTTCCTTTGAACAGGTCGTGAAAATGGTGGGTCGGGCCGTGGCCCATGCCGACCGTCAGGGCATCGGCCGTGGCGATGGCGCGGGCGACATAGGTTTTTGCGCGCGCCGCCGCCTCGGGCAGGGGTAAGCCGTGGCCGAGGAATGTTGCCAGCGCAGAGGACAGGGTGCAGCCGGTGCCGTGGGTCTTGCGGGATGCATGGCGCGGGCCTTGCAGCCAAGTCTGGCCGGTGGCACTGACCAGCAGATCAGGGCAATCATCCCCCGGCAAATGGCCGCCTTTCAGCAGCACCGCCTGTGCGCCCAGTGCCAACAGAGCGTGGGCTTGCGCCTGCATTTCGCTGCGGCTCAAAGCCTCGGGCACGCCCAGCAGATCGGCGGCTTCGGGCAGGTTTGGGGTGATGACGGTTGCCATCGGCAGAACTGCCCGCAAGGCTGCAACCGCAGATGCCTGCAACAGGCGGTCCCCGCTTTTGGCGACCATCACCGGGTCCAGCACGATGGGAACCGTCAGACTGGACAGCGCGTCAGCAACCGCCCTGATGATCGCGGCATCCCCCAGCATCCCGATCTTGACTGCGTCCACCTGGATATCGGCGCGGATTGCCGCAATCTGGGCCGCCACGAAATCCGGCGCGATCATCTGCACGCCGAACACACCTTGTGTGTTCTGCACCGTCAACGCGGTGATCGCCGCCATGGCATAGCCGCCATTGGCCGAGATCGCCTTGATATCAGCCTGAACGCCTGCGCCACCTGACGGATCAGAGCCTGCAATGGAGAGAATGTTGGGGATCATGCCGCCCGCCATTCTGCCAGCAGGGCGCGAGTTGCAGCCTCGGGGTCGGGCGCGCGGGTCACGGCGCTGACCACGGCCATGCCGGCG
>JBGSJU010000268.1:0-7034 GCA_041741655.1 Rhodobacterales bacterium | reverse complement strand
TGCGGCGGTCGTGTATCACCAACCCGACGTCGGATTGCCGGATGCGGTGCAGGCGCTGGCCCGGCCGGTAGTGGCGCCGGTGTTCTCGCCACGCACGGCGGCGCTACTGGCCCGGCATTGGCGCGGGAATGCGCCGTTGTTACTTGCGGCGATGTCGGACGCCGTTGCCGCAGAACTGGTGCATATGCGCCCGGCGGCCCTGAGTGTTGCCCAAACACCCGATGCGCGGGCGATGGCCGATTGTGTTGCCGATCTGTGGCAAAAGGCGCAGACGCTTGAGGCGGGGTCGGGTGGCGCGTAGGTTGACGCCAACGATGGGTGCGGCACGAGAATCACAAGGGGTGCAAGACATGGCAAACCGGAAAGACCAGACCAGCGCGACCGATACGCCAGTTTCGGACAATCCTGATACCGAAGTGATATCGCCACCCGCCTCCGGCAACCCGGCGCCAGACGTGGCGGATGCCGAGATCGTCGAACTGGCCGAACCCGCGAAACCGATACGCGAAGACCTGCCGCACGATGCCATGGCGACAGCCACGGACGATCCCCGGACAAACGTTCCGACAGACAGCATCCCGCCGTTTACAAGTCCTGCCCCGGACCAGACACCGGAAAAGATTATCGAACGGGTCGAACGGCGCGGCGGGTTCATCCCGATGCTGTTGGGCGGGGTCGCCGCGGCGGGGATCGGGTTTGGTATGGCGCGCTATGTCCTGCCGGACGATTTTCCGTTTCCAAAGCCCGGCCAGACCGATCTGGCCGCGACGCTGGACAGCGCTGTGGCCGAGGCCAAGAGCGCCGATCTGGTGTTGGCGGGACGCATCGAAAAACTGGAGGCCGGGCCAGACCTGACGGGTGTGATCGCCGCCGCCGATGCCGCGAAAACCGCCGCCGATGCCGCGGCGGCCAAGGCCGATGCCTTGGCGACCCGATTGGATGGTCTGGCACAGGACATGGCCGCACTGGCGTCGCAACCTGCAACCGCCGGTGCGAACCCGGCCGCCGTTGCCGCCTACGAGGCGGAACTGGCCAAGTTGCAGGCCGCCATGGCCGAACAGCGCGCCAGCCTGGAGGCGCTGGTGGGAGAGGCAACTGCCGAACGCGCTGCGGCCCAGATGACGGAACAGCAGGCGCTGGTGCGCAATTCGATCACCCGCATTACCATCGCGCTAGAAAACGGCGGTCCGTTCGCGGCCGAACTGGAGAACTTGCGTGCATCCGGCATTGACGTGCCCGGTCCATTGGCGGATCGTGCCGAAACGGGTGTTCCAACGCTTGCGGCGCTGCGCGAGGCCTATCCGGAACCCGCGCGCGAAGCCTTGGCTGTCGCGCGGGCCGGTGACACCGAGGGCGGTTTCGAATCGCTGGTGACATCGCTGCTGGGCGCACGGTCGTTGGAACCGCGGGCGGGCGATGACCCCGATGCGATCCTCAGCCGCGCTGAAGCGGCGTTGCGGGACGGGCGGATGGCCGAGGCCGTTGCCGAGGTTGAAAGCCTGCCGGACATCGCCAAAGCTGAAATGAGCGGCTGGTTGCAACAGGCGACCGAACGGGCCACGGCGCTGGCCGCACTGGATACTCTTGCCGCGCAAGCGACGGCGAACTGAGGAGAACGGGAAATGCTTTGGTCGCTGGTCAAGATCGGTCTTTTCGTCACGCTGGTCGCCGGGGCGGCGCTGGGCGCGTCGCAACTGCTGGAAATGGAAGGCGGTGTGACCATCGCCTTCGGGGGCATGGAATACACCCTGACGCCGTTGCTGGCGGTCATCGCCTTGTGCCTGTTGATGTTCGCGCTGTGGCTGGTGCTGAAGGTCGCCTCCCTGATTGTCGCAGTGTTGAAATTCATCAATGGCGATGACACCGCGATCAGCCGCTATTTCGACCGCAACCGCGAGAAAAAGGGCTATCAGGCGCTGGCCGAGGGCATGATGGCGCTGGCAAGTGGCGAACCGCGCGTGGCGATGGCCAAGGCGGCCAAGGCGGAACGCTATCTGGACAAGCCGGAACTGACCAGCCTGCTGACCGCGCAGGCGGCAGAGGCATCGGGCGACCGCAAGACCGCCGAAGAGGTTTACAAGCGTCTGCTGGGCAGCGACCAGACCCGGTTCGTCGGTGTACGCGGGATCCTGCGGCAAAAGCTGGCCGATGGAAACACCAGCGTTGCGCGCAAGCTGGCCGAAAAGGCGTTCGCGATGAAACCCGCCCACGCCGAAACGCAGGATGTGCTGCTGAAACTGCAGACACAGGCGCATGACTGGGCTGGCGCGCGCAAGACGCTGGACGCCAAACGCAAGCATGGGCTGCTGCCCAAGGACGTGACCAAGCGGCGCGATGCCGTTCTCGCGTTGGTACAGGCGCAGGATGTGCTGGACGAAGGCAAGGGCATTGACGCCCGCGAGGCCGCGATCGCGGCGAACAAGGCCTCGCCCGACCTGATCCCGGCCGCGGCCTTCGCGGCGCGCGGCTATATCGAAAAAGGGCAGGGTCGCAATGCCGAACGGCTGTTGCGCCATGCATGGGAGGCGCAGCCGCATCCGGATCTGGCCGCCGCCTATGCGGCCGTGGCACCGGACGAATCCCCGCAAGCCCGCATCAAGCGGTTTCAGGCCCTGATCCGCGCCAATCCGACCCACCGCGAAAGCCGGTTGGTGATGGCCGAACTGCATCTTGCCGCCGAGGATTTCCCCGCGGCACGCAAGGACATTGCGCCCTTGCTGGACGACAACCCTGATGCCCGCGCGCTGACGATCATGGCGGCGGTGGAACGTGGCGAAGGGGCGGATGACAGCGTGGTCAAGGGCTGGCTGGCCCGTGCCCTGAACGCGCCGCGCGGCCCGCAATGGGTCTGCGACGCCTGCGGCACGATCCATGCGGAATGGGTGCCGGTTTGCGACACCTGTTCGGGGTTCGATACCCTGACGTGGAAATCCCCGCCGGCCCGCGCCGTGCAGGCCGCGACAGGTGTTGAAATGCTGCCCCTTATCGTCGGAAACCGCCCCGCGCCCCCAGTTCTGGTCGAGGACGGTGCAGGAGATTCGGCCGAAAAATAGGCCTTTTCCCATGGGCGGGCCGATGCTATAGCCCCGCCTCACCGGAGCCGCTGTAGCTCAGCTGGTAGAGCACGTCATTCGTAATGATGGGGTCGGGGGTTCGAGTCCCTTCAGCGGCACCATTTCATTCTGGCAAGCAGTTTTTTTGCGCCCCTGTAGCCAGAATCTGAGCGGCGTTTCCCCTTGAAAATCCGCATTTGCAAACTTGTTCAGGCTGGGATGCGACTTGTTTGTCGCCGCGCAGCGCGCCGCCATGAATGAAGTTGCTGGATTTACAAGCTGACGAACGGTCACCCACACCACTGATCTGGACGCCGCCTTTCCGGGCGGCGCTTTCGTTTCGGGGCCTCACTGCCCGAGGATCGGGGCGAGGCCGTCGTAGAGCGGCGCGGAGAGACCGTCCGAGGCGAGGCCGGGCATGCGAGTCGCGGGGATCGCTGGCGCGCGGCGGTGGAGGTCGGGAAGCGTGTCCAAGATGATGCGGGCGACCGCGGTCACGGTCGCGGGCGTCACGTCGGCGCGCGTCATCAGCGTGGCCGTGACAGAGAAGGTCGCCACGGCGCGGTTGAGTTCGGGGTAGGTGCCGCGGGGGATTGAGGTCTTTGTGTAGTCGGCGCTCGCCGCGACCAGGGACTCGACCCCGGGGCCGGCGATGGGGACGAGTTCGGCACCGCATTCGGCAAGCGCGCGGGCGATGGAACCATTCGGGTGCCCTACCACGGTGACGACCGCGTCAAGGTCGCCTGCGCAAAGCTGGTCGATGGCAGGACCCATGGGGAGGACGCGGTTTTCGGCAAGGTCTTCCTCCAGAATGCGGAGGGTGTCGAAAAGGCGCATGGCGGTCGCGCGCGAGCCCGAGTTGCGGGGGCCGAGATTGACGCGCTTGCCCACGAGGTCGGCAACACCGCTGATGCGGGCATCGGCCCGGGCGAGAAGCGTCAGTGGCTCGGGGTAAAGGGCCAGCACACTGCGGAGGTCGGGGTTCGGACCCACGCCCGCGAAGGCGCCGGTCCCCGAAACGGCGGCGTGGTGGGAGTCTGACTGGACGAGGGCGAAGTCAAGCTGGCCAGCGGCGAGGGCGGTCACGTTGTAGACCGAGCCGGGCGTGGGATCGGGGCTGCAGCGCATCTCTCCAGGGAAGCGGGCGTGGATTTCCTCGCAGATCGCGCGGGCGGCGGCGTAATAACCCCCGCCGACGGGGCCTGCCCCGATGGTGAAGAACGTGAAGTCGGCAGCGACGGGCGCGGCGCAAAGCGAAAGCGCGATCACGGGGAGGAGCTGTCTCATTCTGTCTCCGAACAGAGTTGGCAGCCCCGGCGGGGCGGGCTATCGTCAAACGGGCGGGGCGTGGCTACGATTCCCGATTGTATCCCGTTGTGGGGGCGCAGGAAAGCGTGCCGGATTTCGTTTACGACATTCCATCGGCCCAGTTGGCCGCGTTCTTTTCGCTCGCCGCCGTGGCCGCGGTGATGGTGGGGCTTTTCGTCGTGAAGCCGGTCCTGCGGATCCTGTTCGGTACCGGGCCTGACTTCAACCTGAACGTCAACTTCGGTGGCGCGGGGTTCAACCTGTTTTACGGGCTGCTCCTAAGCCTTTTGACAGTCGCGGCCTACCAGAACAACGAGCGGGTGCGGCAGGCGATTCAGGCGGAGTCTACCGCCATCGGGTCGCTCTATGCGGGGATGCGCAGCTATCCCGAGCCGGTGCAGAGCGACGTGCAGGCGCTGTTGCGGGACTACGTGCTGTTCACCGTTGATGCGGACTGGGAGGCGCACCGCCACGGGCTGATCCTCGACGGGGGCGATCACCGGGCAGAGGCGATCCGGCAGCGGCTCGCGACCTTCGAGCCGCAGACAGAGGGGCAGGTGGTTCTGCACGCGGCGATGATCGGCTCCTATCAGGATTTCACCGAAGCCCGGCAAGGGCGGCTCGCCGGGGTGATCACAGAGATCCCGGACGTGTTGTGGTATGCGGTGCTTGTGGGGGCGTTCGTGAGTGTGCTTTTGTTTTCGATGCTCAAGATGCGCGTTCACCAGCAGTTCCTGCTTGGCACCATCACCTCGTTCTTCCTTGGCGTGATCCTGTTCGTCATCGTGTCGCTTGACGATCCCCTGCGAGGGGAGCAGGGGCTCGAGCCCGATGCCTTCTTGCTGCTGTGGGAACGGCAGATGGTCTGGGACGAAGGGCCGGCCTGGAGCCTGGGAGGCGCAGGTGGCTGAATTCGCACTCCGGGAAGTGGAAGGGATGCGGCAGGTCCGCATCGACATCGACAATGAGGCCGTGCGCGCCCGGGCGGGCGCCTTGTCGAACATGACGGGGCGTATCACCTTCACGCCGCGCGTGCCCGGGGTTGGGGACATGTTCCGGTCGATCTTCACGCGGGAAGCGCGCGTGCGCCCCTTCTACGAGGGGACGGGGTCGATCCTGCTCCAGCCCTCGCTCAGCGGCTACCACATTTTCGATGTGACGGCCGGGGAGCGCTGGATCCTTGAACCCGGGGTCTATTGGGCGTCAGAGGCGTCGGTGCGGCTCGGCCTCACGCGCGATCCGTTCTTCGCAAGCCTTTGGGCGGGGGACGGGTTTTTCGCATGGAAGACGACGATCAGCGGGCCGGGAAAGGTAGCGATCAACGCGCCGGGGCCGGTCGAGACGGTGGACATCAAGGACGCGCAGTTCCGCGCGCAGGGGCGGCTCGTGCTGGGCCGGACCTACGGGCTCAAGTTCACCTCGGAGCGATCGGCGCGGTTTCCAAGGAACTTCATCTCGGGTCAGAAACGGATGCGGGTCTATTCGGGGACGGGCAAGGTACTGGTCGCGTGGACCCCCTATTGGAACCACCACATGTACACCCGGATGACAGGCGAGGACATCGAAAGCACAATCTTCGAGTGAGCCTTTGGCGCGCGCCGACACGGGCTGTGAACCGCGCCGGGTTTGCCGGAGGCTGATCGACGTTGGGGGCGCGGCCGTGGCTTCGGTGCTCAAAGCCGTGTCGAAGTTTGCCTTGGCTTGCGCGGGCGGGCTTTGGCCTCGACCCAAAGGGCGATCCGGATGCAATTCCAGATCACCGGACATCTGTAGGCTGTTGCGGTCCGATATCATCATGCCGGAAAACAGGCATATCCGTCGGGAATAAAGCGGCCTGTGCCGCGTTGTTGTCCTGTATGGCATCGCGGAGGCGCAGGTGTGACTGATCAATTCCGGCGCGACCTCGTTGCGCTTGTCCCGAAACTGCGGCGCTTCGCCGGCAGTCTGGTCGGCAACCCGCAGGATGCCGATGATCTGGTGCAGGCTGCCTGCGAAAAGGCGTTGCGCAACATGGCGCAGTTCCAGCCGGGCACCCGCATGGACAGCTGGATGTACCGCATCGTGCAGACGCTGTGGCTGGATGACCGGCGGCGCAATCGCACCCGCGGTACGGTGATCGATCCCGACGACGCAATCCTGTCCGACGAAGGCAAGGCCGCCCGCCTGCCCGAAGCCCGGTTGATGCTGGCCGAGGTGCGGCGCGCCATGGCCGCCTTGCCCGAAGCACAGCGCGTCGTGCTGTCACTGATCGCGATCGAAGGGCTGAGTTACAAGGAAGCGGCGGATGTGCTGGACGTGCCGGTGGGCACCATCATGAGCCGCCTGTCACGCGCCCGCGCGGCGCTGTTGCCACAATTGGGACAAAGCGAAGGACCCCGCCAATGACCCGCAAAACCGTGATGGACAAGGCCCGTCTGGGCGCCTTTGTCGATGGTGAACTGACGCCGGAAGAGGCGGCGGCGGTGGTGATGCATCTGGCCGATCATCCCGGCGATCAGGCCTATGTCGATGACCTGATGGCCGCGAATGCGGCCTTGGCGCAGGCTTATGCCGCACCGATGGCCGAACCCGTGCCGCCTGCGCTGCGGGCGCTGATCTTGGGTGATGCACCGGCGCCTGTGGCGCAGGCTGGGACCACCGTTCTGCCGTTACGCGCCCGGATGCGGCGCGTGC
>JBGSJU010000267.1:0-2565 GCA_041741655.1 Rhodobacterales bacterium | reverse complement strand
GTCTGGCCCCCGAAGGCCCGCAGCCTGCCGCCCCCACGCGGCAGGTGACGCTGCTGCAAAGAAAGGCGCAGGCGCTTGGCAAGGGGTTGGGCAAGACCACCGGCTGGATCCACCGCGCCAGCCTGAAGATGAAGAATGTGGAAATGCTGGGCGGGGTGAATTACGAACGCATCGACGCTGACGGCTTGCATGTGACCTTTGGCGAGGCCCGCGAACGCCCGACCCTGATCCCCGCCGATACGATCGTGCTGTGCGCCGGGCAGGTGCCGGAACGCAGCCTGGCCGATACGCTGATCGCGCAGGGCCGGACGGTGCATGTCATCGGCGGCGCAGATGTGGCCGCCGAACTGGACGCCAAGCGGGCGATCGATCAGGGCGTGCGGCTGGCCGCGACGCTTTAACCACCCAGCAGTGTCAATGCGCCGACAAGGATGGTGGCCAGGATGAACCCAGCCACTTTCTGGAAATGAAAGAACCCTTCAACGCAACGGTTGCCATGATCCGCCCGGCGAAGTCTTTCACCGGGTGCGATAAGCGGCGAGCCGTTCCATATTCGACCAGATTTTAGGACCTTTCCCGACCCACGACAACGGCCCCGCGTTTCCCTGCCCAGAACGATCCCCCGAATTACCCCGGTATTGTCGGGCCTGCGCCGCAGCTTTGCCTGATTTCGGGGCCATACCCAAATCCTGACACAGACGTTTGAAGGGTTGCATTACAATGGATCGCCTCACCGAAATGGAAGCCTTCGCCACGGTCGTGGATCAGGGTGGATTCACCGATGCGGCCAAGAAGATGGGCATCTCCAAATCCGCCGTGTCAAAGCATGTATCCGCGTTGGAGGCGCGCCTTGGCGCGCGGCTTTTGAACCGTACCACGCGCCGTGTCAGCCCGACGGAAATCGGGCTGGCCTATTACGACCGCGCGCGTCGGGTCCTGAATGATGCGGGCGAGGCGGATGCACTGGTCACGTCGATGCAGTCCGCGCCATCGGGGCTGTTGCGGATCAGCGTGGCGACGGATTTCGGGGTCAACCACCTGTCGCCGATCCTTGGCGATTTCCTGACCGAATATCCCGATATCACCGTCAACATGGTGCTGAACAACCGTTATGTCGAACTGATCTCCGAAGGCTTCGACATGGCGATCCGCATCGGTGATCTGGAAGATTCGTCGCTGCGCGCCCGCAAGCTGACCGAGACCACCAAGCGCATGATCGCTAGCCCACGCTATTTCCAGAAACACGGCCGGCCGTTGAAGATCGACGACCTGAACGAACACAAGCTGCTGCATTATTCCAATCAGGCGGTCGGCAACGTCTGGAAGATCACCGCGCCGTCAGGCGAAAAGCGCCAGATCCGCACCGCGGGCTGGCTGTCGGTGAATGACGGGCAATCGCTGCTGAATGCCTGCGTCGCGGGGCTGGGCATCGCCTATCTGCCATCGTTCCTGTATGCGGATGCGATGTCCAAGGGGCTGGTCGAGGATGTCATGCCCGATCTGCCCGCCGAAACCCAAGGCATCTACGCGGTCTATCCGCCGGGCCGGTTCACCCAGCCCAAGGTGCGGGCCTTCATCGATTTTCTGGTAACGACGTTCAGCGACAAGGGGCCGGGCGAGTGGTAAGCGGGTGGTGACCGCACCGCTTGCACTTTGCCAGCCCCGCGCCGCCTGAGAAATGTGGCATGACCGTTAGCGCAACGTCGCGCCCTTCAACTCTTGCGAAAACGGCACCGGATGGGGGTTCTTTCCCAACCGGGCGCGATAGACCGGCAGGCTTTCGGTGACACGCATCACGTAATTGCGCGTTTCGGCAAACGGGATCGCCTCGATCCAGTCCACCACATCCACATCGGCGCGGCGCGGATCGCCCAGTTCCTGCATCCAGCGGTCGGGCCGCGACGGGCCGGCATTATAGGCGGCGGCGACCAGCACCGGGTTCGCGTCAAAACGCGCGATCAGGCGGGCCAGATAGGCCGACCCGATCCGCGCATTGTAATCCGGATCGGTCAGCATGCGGCGCGGCGTATGCGTGATGCCGATCTGCTTGGCCACCTCGGCGGCAGTGCGCGGCATCACCTGCATCAGCCCTTCGGCCCCGGCCCCCGAAACCACCACGGGGTCGAATTCCGATTCGCGCCGCGCGATCGACAAGGCCAGTTCCTTGGGCACCGGCAGGTCCTGCGCCGCCATCGGATGCAGCGGGTAATAAGGCCGCGGCAGGGTGATGCCGCGTGACGCGGCTTCCTTGCCGATCATCACGGCCAGATGCGGTTCGTCGATGGTTTCGGCCACTTCGCCCAATTGGCCCAACCCCTTGCGAGGCTGCGTTTCGGCCAGATGGGTCAGGAACGTCTCTGCCAGCCCCAGATTGCCGGCGTTATAGGCCAAAAGCCCCGCCTTGTAGACCAGACCCTGCCGGAACGGCGCATCACGCCAGTCGGCAAAGCGTTCGGTGCCCGCAAGGCTGGCGTCAAAGGCGATGCCGCCGCGTTCCGCCGCCAGCAGGCCGTAAAACGATGTCTGGTGCCGTGCGCCTTCGGCATAGGCGGCGCGGGCGGCGGT
>JBGSJU010000266.1:0-2489 GCA_041741655.1 Rhodobacterales bacterium | reverse complement strand
GAGCAGCGACCGCCGCCCCGCCGAGGCGGCGGATTACGACACCCCCGGCACACCGCCGCCACGCGAGACCACGACAGGCACGACGCAAGCGCCGGGGTTCCTGCGTGGTTTCGCGATCCCGGTCATCGTCGTGGCCCTGCTGATTATCCTGTACCTGCAGGGACCGCGCCTGATGAAAACCGTCCCCGGTCTGGCCGGACCGCTGGGCAGCTATATCGAGACGGTGGATGGCCTGCGTGGCTGGCTGGACCAGCAGGCGCAGTCGCTGCTGATCCGGCTGGACGCGATGGCGCGGCAAGGCGGTGATGCCGGCAACTGACCAACCCTGCGGGTCCGTCCATGCATCCGAACCGGTGCCTGACGGATCAGAACCGGTCCAGCAAGCGTTGCAGGTAGTCGCGTTCCACCTCGGGGCGCTCGGTTTCGCCTGACCTGCGGCGGATCTGGTCCAGCAGGTCCTGTGCCCGGCGATACACGTCCTCACCTTGCAACAGGCTCTGGTCCGAACCGGTGTCACGCCCATCCGACCCCGGGCGACGACCCAGCGGATCACGCGCCTGCCCCTGCGGGTCGCCCATGGCCTGACCGTTCTGGCCGGGCTGCTGGTCGCGCTGTGCCTCAGCCAGCGCCTGACCCAGACTGCGTATGCCTTCGCGCAGGGCCTCCATTGCCTCGCCCTGACGGTCGATCGCCTCGGCCAGATCGTCCTGCCGCAGCGCCTCTTCGGCGCCCTCCATTGCCCGGTCGGCGCGTTCCAGCGCGTCTCGCGCGGCGCGACCGGCCTCGGACCCGTCGTTGGGCAGGCCGCCGCGCTGGCGGTTCAATTCGTTGCGCAGTTCCTGCTGGCGGTCTTCCAGACTGCCGGCCAGATCGCCATCCTGATCGCCACCCGGGCCGGACTGTTGACCGCCGGACTGTTGACCATTGCGCTGATCGCCCTCGGCATCCCCTTGGCCTTCGCCCGGGCCGGCTTGCTGCTGGCCTTGCTGACCCTGTTGGCCCTGCTGGCCTTGTTGGCCTTGTTGACCCTGCTGACCCGGTTGACCCTGTTGACCCGGCTGGCGCTGGCCTGGTTGCTGGCCGCGGTTGGCGTTCGGATCGAACCGTTCCTGCAGGTCGCGAAACGCCTGATCGGACAGGCCCTGCTGATCGCGCAGCGTTTCCGCCAGACCTTCCATCGCGCGCTGGCCTTCGGATTGCGGGCCCTGGCCCTGGCCTTGGGTCACGCGCATGTTTTCCATCATCTGCTGCAATTCCTGCAGCGCCTGCTGGGCTTCGGCCATGCGGCCCTGTTCCATCAGTTCCTGAATCCGGTCCATCATCGCCTGCAGGTCGTTCTGCGTCATCTGCATGGCGTTCGGATCGGACAGGCCGTTCTGTTCCGACATCTCGCCCTCGTTCGCCTCGGCGTCGCGGCGCGCCTGCTGGGCCAGTTGCCGGATGTAATCATCCGTGGCGTCGCGCAATTCCTGCATCAGGCGGGCGATTTCCTCTTCCGAGGCGCCGTTCTTCATCGCCTCATTCAGGCGCTCCTGCGCCTCCTGCATGCGGGTCAGGGCGCTGTCGATATCGCCTTCTTCCAGTTCCAGCGCAAAGTCCCACAGCGCCTGCGCAATCTCGTCGCGCTGTTCCGGGGTAAGGCCGTAAGCCATGCCGTTTTCCAACCGCCGCACGATGCCGCGCAGGCGCAGGTAATCCGTTTCGCGCTTGAACACGCCTTCGCCGGGCCGATGCGAGATGGCGCGCAGCACCTGCGCCACGCGCGGCGCGTTGTCGCGCGTCCAGAGCAGATCGCGGCGCATTTCCACGATGGACCCGGCCAGCGGATCAAAGAACCGCCGCGCGCGCAGGGTCATGGCCACCGGTTCGGACGCGCCTTCCTGTGTCAATGCATCGCTGGCAAACAATTCCAGCGTGACCGGCAGGTTGGCAAAGGGATGGTCGCTGAAATCCTCGGTCAGCGTATCGGTGATTTCCGCCCGGTCGCCCGCGATGGGCAACGGCAGCACGGTTTCGATCGCCGCGCGCGGTTCTGGGTCGGCGGACAAGCCATAGCGGCGGTCAACCGCACCCAGATCCAGCGCGATGCGGGCGCGACCTTCGGTGACGGCATAATCATCGGATGCGGTGAATGGCTGCTTGAACACGCCATCCGCTGACGCTTCGGGCTGGCCGACCGGGGCAATGCTGGGGGCGCGGTCGGCCACGACGGAAACCGTCCATGACCGGCCGCCACGACCGCGGATGTCGATCTGGCCGTCCTGCACGATGGTGAATTCCTGGGCCGGGTCCGACGCGGGGGCAACCTCGGTGCGAGCAGACACGGTTTCCGCCAGTGTCAGGTCGCCGACCTGCCCATAAAGCCGCAGGGTGACCGCCGAACCTTCGGGAACATCGATCTGGTCCGGCAGGTCGGCCATGTACAGCACGGGCAGGCCGGTGTGGGGCGGCGGCGCGATCCAGCCTTCCCAACTGGGCCCGGTCGCCAC
>JBGSJU010000265.1:0-10408 GCA_041741655.1 Rhodobacterales bacterium | reverse complement strand
CCGTTGCCACCGGCGAAACCGTGCTGCGCGAACGCCCGCTGCCTGGCGCGATCCTGACCCGGGTCGCGGCAAGCCATATCCGCGTCGGCACGTTCGAGTATTTCGCGGCGCGGGGCGACCGTGACGGGGTGCAGGCGCTTTATGACTACACCCGCGCGCGGCATTACCCCGATGCGGCCACGCCCTATGACATGATGGAGGCGGTAATCGCGCGGCAGGCCGACCTGATCGCGCGCTGGATGGGGGTGGGGTTCATTCATGGCGTGATGAACACCGACAACACCACGCTGTCGGGCGAAACCATCGATTATGGCCCCGCCGCCTTCATGGAAGCCTATCACCCCGACACCGTCTATTCCTCGATCGACAATTTCGGGCGCTATGCCTTTGGCAATCAGGCGCGGATCATCGTCTGGAACCTGGCGCAGCTGGCGTCGGCCCTTTTGATGCTTGAAGCGGATGCCGATGCGGCCCTGCCGCGTTGGCAGGCCCTGCTGAACGCGATGCCGGCGCAGATCGAGGCGGCGCGGCTGGCCGTATTCGGACGGAAGATCGGGTTGGCGGATGCCCAGCCCGATGATGCCGGGCTGATCGACGGGTTCCTGACCATCATGCAACGAGGTCAGGCAGATTTCACCAACACATTCAAGGCTTTGGCGGATGATGTTGATGTCCGCGACCAGTTTCTTGATCCCGGCCTGTTCGACGCCTGGGCGCCAGCCTGGCGGGCGCGGCTGGCGCGCGAAACCGATCCGCAAACCGTGATGCGCGCCGCCAATCCGGTTCTGATCCCGCGCAACCATCGGGTCGAGGAAACGATACAGGCGGCGGTGGCGGGTGATCTGGCCCCGTTCCATCGGCTGCTGGCCGCCGTGACGGACCCGTTCACCGACCATCCTGCAAATGCCGATCTGAAAATCCCCGCCAGCCCGGAAAATGCTGTGCAGCAAACGTTTTGCGGCACGTAGTTATTCTGCGGCCTCAGCCTCGGCGGCCATTTGTGCGGCAATCTCGGCGGCCTTCTTTTCAACCTGTGCGACGATGTGATCGACCATCTGATCGTTCGACAGCTTGTGGCTTTGCTTGCCCGCCAGATAGACCATGCCCGACCCGGCCCCGCCGCCGGTAAAGCCGACATCCGTCATCAGCGCCTCGCCCGGCCCATTGACCACGCAGCCGATGATCGACAGCGACATCGGCGTCTTGATATGTTCCAGCCGCTTTTCAAGGGCTTCCACGGTCTTGATCACGTCAAAACCCTGCCGCGCGCAGCTGGGGCAAGAGATGATGTTGACCCCGCGATGCCGCAGGCCCAGCGATTTCAGGATCTCGTAACCGACCTTGACCTCTTCGACCGGATCAGCGGACAGCGACACGCGGATCGTGTCGCCGATGCCCATCCACAGCAGGTTGCCAAGACCGATAGCGGATTTGATGGTGCCGGTCATCAGCCCGCCGGCTTCGGTGATGCCAAGATGAATGGGCGCGTCGGTGGCGTCGGCCAGCATCTGATAGGCGGCGGCGGCCATGAACACGTCGGACGCCTTGCAGGAAATCTTGAATTCGTGAAAGTCGTTGTCCTGCAGGATCTTGATATGTTCCAGCCCGCTTTCGACCATCGCATCGGGGGTCGGTTCGCCGTATTTGTCCAGCAGGTGCTTTTCCAGCGACCCGGCATTGACCCCGATGCGGATCGAACAGCCGTGATCGCGCGCCGCTTTGATCACCTCGCGCACGCGCGACGCATCGCCGATATTGCCCGGATTGATCCGCAGGCAGGCGGCGCCGGCTTCGGCGGATTCGATGGCGCGGCGATAGTGGAAATGGATATCGGCGACGATCGGCACCGGGCTTTCACGCACGATCTCACGCAGCGCGCGAGATGATCCCTCGTCCGGCACCGACACGCGGACGATATCGGCTCCCGCTTCGGCGGCCCGCTGGATCTGGGCGATCGTGCCGGCCACATCGGTGGTCAGGGTGTTGGTCATCGTCTGCACGGTGATCGGCGCATCGCCCCCGACAGGCACGTTGCCCACCATGATCTGGCGGCTTTTGCGGCGCGCGATATTGCGCCATGGGCGGATGGGATTGTGCATGGTCGGGGCCTTCGCAAGTCTGGGCTGTCGCAAGTCGACGTTGCGCGCAGGATATGGCAGTGCCCGCGAAAGGACAACGCCGAACCCGGCCACCGGTGCTGCGGTTATTCGGCCACCAAGGGCGTTGCCAGCGCCGCCAGACTGCGGGCCAGATCCTGATCGGCTGCCGGATCCGCCAGGTCGTAAGCCGCAGCCAGCGCATCCGATTTCAGCGCCAGTTTCGACGTCACCGTGCCGCGCGGGCCGGCGGGACCGTAATGTTGCCCGTTCACCGCAAAATAGATCGCACCGGATTCGCCGACGCGCAACAGTGGCGCTTCCGCCAGGGCCGGAACTGTCCAGCGGGCGCCGGGTTCCATGATGCCTTCGTAGATCACGCTGCCGTCGGCGGCGCTGACGCGGACCCAGGCGGGCCGCACGGCGACCAGCGCCAATTCCGGCACGGGGCCATCATTCACCTGTGGCACGGGGGCATCGGCCGGTTGTTCGGACGGCACCGCCGGACGGGCCGCATCGGCAAAGGTGCCGATGGTATCCCGGTTCAGCGAGGCAATGGGGGCATCCCGCGCCACCAGCACTGGCACATCCAGCGCCTGCGGGCGATAGAGCCGGTCCAGCGCATCGGGGCTGGACGTGGTCACATCGGTGTCCAGTGCGGCCAGCGTTTCCGGCACGCCCTGCGTGGCCGGGCGCAGCGGGTCCAGATCGGACAGCACGGCGGGGGTTGCATCGATTGGGGCGAACTTGACGCGCTGCACCTCGTTCAGAACCGTCCAGCCGCCGTACCCAAGCGTTCCGATCAGGGCCACCAGCACCAGCATCGACCCCAAGGCACCGGGTTCGATCCGCGATATCCAACTGTCGGGTGCCGGGGCAAAGGGCGTTGCGGGCGTGGTGAAGGGATCATAGGCCGCCGTGGCGATCGGGCGCGGGCCCTTGCGCATCGTCGAGGCCTCGGCCGACATGCCATGCGCCAGCGAGAACCCGCTTTCGGCGCAGAACTGGTCGAACGCGTCATCAGGATCAAGGCCCAGATAGCGGGCATAGGACCGCACATAGCCCGCGATGAAACCCGGGGTGTCGAACACCGTGGGATCACAATTTTCGATGGCGGCGATGTAGTTGGCGCGGATACGCAATTCGCGTTGCACGTCCAGCAGCGATTTTCCCAAGGTGGCGCGTTCGCCCCGCATCAGGTCGCCCAGACGCAGGTCATAATCATCAAAACCCTTGGTTTTGACCTCTTCCGCCTCTGGAATACGCGATGTCCAGCGTCCGATCATCCTGCCCGCCTCACTGCCGCGATCCGCACCATCCCCACGATTCGGATCGTCCCTTTTCTTGAGGTTAGGCTAACATATCGCAAGGTGAAAAGCAGAGCTTTCCCGGCTATCCCGTCAATTCGGCGCGATTCAGCGCACAGGCTGCCCAAAGCGCATCCATGGCCCGGACCAGCCCGTCGATTTCGGATTTGCCATGCACCGGCGACGGCGTGAAGCGCAGCCGTTCGGTGCCGCGCGGCACAGTCGGATAGTTGATCGGCTGTACGTAGATGCCATAGCGGTCCAGCAGCATGTCCGACAGCGCCTTGGTATGGACCGGGTCGCCCACGATCACCGGCACGATATGGCTGCCATGGTCGATCAGCGGCAGACCCATGCCCTTCAGCCGCAGTTTCAGCTTCGCGGCCTGTTCCTGATGCCGGTCCCGCAGGACCTGGCCGGCGTCGGTTTTCAGAAATGCAACCGAGGCCGCAGCCCCTGCGGCCACGGCTGGCGGCAGCGAGGTGGTAAAGATGAAGCCCGGCGCATAAGACCGTACCGCGTCACACATTTTCGCCGATGCCGCGATATAGCCGCCGAATACACCGAACGCCTTGGCCAAGGTGCCGTTGATGATGTCGATCCGACCCATCAGCCCATCACGTTCGGCCACGCCGGCCCCGCGCGGGCCATACATGCCGACCGCGTGCACCTCGTCGATATAGGTGATGGCGCCAAACTCATCCGCCAGATCGCAGATCGCCGCGATGGGACCGAAATCGCCATCCATCGAATAAACCGACTCAAACGCGATCAGTTTCGGCGCGGCGGGATCGTCTGCCGCCAGCAGTTCGCGCAGATGCGCCACGTCATTGTGCCGGAATACCCGGCGTGCGCCGCCATTGCGGCGGATGCCTTCGATCATCGAGGCATGGTTCAACGCATCGGAGTAGATGATCAGGCCGGGAAACAGTTTCGGCAGCGTGGAGAGCGTTGCGTCATTGGCAATGTAGGCCGAGGTGAACAGCAACGCCGCTTCCTTGCCGTGCAGGTCGGCCAGTTCCGCCTCCAGCCGTTTGTGATAGACCGTGGTACCCGAAATATTGCGCGTGCCGCCCGACCCGGCGCCGGTCGCATCCAGCGCATCATGCATCGCCGCCAGAACGGCGGGATGTTGCCCCATGCCCAGATAGTCATTGCCGCACCAGACCGTCACCGGCGCTGTCGTGCCATCGGGCTTGCGCCAGATGGCATGCGGGAACTGGCCCTTGGTGCGTTCGATATCGATAAAGGTACGATACCGGCCTTCGGCATGCAGCGCGTTCAGGGCACGGTCGAGATGGGCGTTGATATCCACCTGTCTTCCTCCGGGTAGGGCGCGGGAACCTGCCCCCGCATCTTGGTGTTCGCCGGGATATAGGCCACCCGGCTGCGTCGCAACAGGTAACAGGTTGTCACAGAGCGCCGGCATGATCTGGATCAAACCGGTCTGTCACCCGGTCTGGACAGCCGGACATGGCATGCTAGGCTGACGCGACCCATGAAGGAGTGTCGCCATGTCGCTTGATACCGTCTCGCTTGACGCCGTGCTGGCCCGGATCGACGCCAGCCTTGATCCGGCGCTGGACCGGCTGATGGATTTCCTGCGCATCCCGTCGATTTCCACCGATCCGGCGTTTGATGCCGATGTGGACCGCGCCGCCGACTGGCTGGTGGCGGAATTGCAGTCGCTGGGGGCCACGGCGTCCAAACGCCCCACACCGGGCCATCCGATGGTCGTGGGGCATCTGGGCGAAGGCACGCGGCATGTGCTGTTTTACGGGCACTATGACGTGCAACCCGTTGATCCACTAAACCTGTGGCACCGCGATCCGTTCGACCCGGCCATCGAGGACACCGATGCCGGCCGCGTCATCCGCGCGCGGGGCGCTGCCGATGACAAGGGCCAGTTGATGACCTTTCTCGAGGCATGCCGGGCCATCATCGCCGAACAGGGCCGCCTGCCCTGTCGCGTCACATTCTTCTTCGAGGGCGAAGAGGAGTCCGGGTCGCCCTCGCTGATCCCCTACCTCAAGGAACACGGGGCCGAGTTGAAGGCCGATCTGGCGCTGATCTGCGACACCGGGCTTTATGACCATGACACCCCGTCGATCGCCACGCAGCTGCGCGGGTTGCTGGCCGAAGAGGTCACGATCACCGGCGCCAACAAGGACCTGCATTCCGGGTCATTCGGCGGCATCGCGATCAACCCAATTCGGGTGCTAACCCGCGCCTTGGCCGCCATGCACGACGACACGGGCCGCGTCACGCTGGAGGGGTTCTATGACGATGTGCCCGAACTGCCGAATGCGCAGCGGGCGCAATGGCAGGCGCTGGCCTTTGATCACGCGGCGTTTCTGGGTGGAGTAGGCCTGCGTGTGCCTGCGGGCGAACAGGACCGCACGCCGCTGGAGATGATCTGGTCGCGCCCGACCGCCGAAGTGAACGGCATCTGGGGTGGCTACACCGGCGACGGGTTCAAGACCGTGCTGCCGTCCAAGGCCTCGGCCAAGGTGAGTTTCCGCTTGGTCGGCCAGCAAGACCCCGAAAAGATCCATGCGGCCTTTGTCAAGCACATCGAAAGCTTCCTGCCGCCCGATTGCACCGCCGAATTCCCCATGGGTCGTGGGGCTGGCGCGTCCGTCATGTCGATCGACAACCCGGCGTTTGAGGCGGCACGGCGCGCGCTGTCCGCCGAATGGCCGCGCCCGGCGGTGTTTGCCGGTTGCGGCGGGTCCATCCCGGTGGCGGGGCATTTTCAGGACATTCTGGGCCTGGATGTGATCCTGGCCGGATGGGGCAAGGATGACGACCAGATCCATTCGCCGAACGAAAAATATGATGTGCGATCGTTCCACAAGGGCATCCGGTCCTGGGCGCGGGTCCTGAGCGCGCTGTCCTGACCATGACGGGCCTGCGGGATTTCGTGTTTGACGGGCCAGAAGGCGCGCTGGCCGCCTCGGCCGGCGGCGAGGGCCCGCCGGTGCTGTTGCTGCACGGATTTCCGCAGACCCGTGCGATGTGGCGACCGATTGCTGCCCGCCTGATGGATGCCGGCTTTCAGGTGGTGACTGCCGATCTGCGCGGCTACGGTGCGTCGCACAAACCCTTGCACGGTTTGGATTACTCCTTTCGCGCCATGGCGCGCGACATGGTCGCCCTGATGGCGCATCTGGGCCATGCGCGCTATCATCTGGTTGGCCATGACCGCGGCGCGCGCACAGCGCATCGGCTGGCGCTGGATGATACCGCGAACAGCCTGATGTCGCTGACGTTGATGGATATCGTGCCGACGCATCTGATCCTGTCCGACCTGAACCAGCGGGTTGCGCGCGCCTATTATCACTGGTTCTTCCTCGCGCAGCCCGCGCCATTTCCCGAATCCATGATCGGGCATGACCCGGCGGCGTTCTACACGTCCTGCCTGCTTGGCTGGGGTGCGTCGAAGTTGGCGGATTTTGACGCAGACTTGCTCGCGGAGTACCACGCAGCCTGGACCGACCCAGAGGTGACGCGCGGCATGTGTGCCGATTATCGCGCAACGCTGGATCATGATTTCACGTTTGACACCAGTGATCTGCACCGCAGTCTTGATGTTCCGGCGCTGATCCTGTTCGGGGCTGACGGTGCCATGGCCCGGGCCTTTGACGTGCCGGGAACCTGGGCGCCGCGCCTGTCGAAGATCACGGCGCGGGGCATTCCCGGCGGGCATTTCTTTCCCGACACGGCGCCGGCGGCCACTGCCGCTGCGCTGCTCGATTTCCTGCCGCGCGCCTAGAACAGGCCGACAAACCGTTCCGGCAGCACGTATTGTGCGTCATAGTCCGGACGGTCAAAGGCATAGAACCCGGTCTCGCCACGCGGCGCGAAACTGCGCTGCATCCGTTTGCGATAAGGGCGCATGTCGAACCCGTCCTCCATCTTCATCGCCGCAAAGGCGTCAAATGTCGCGCGATCCTCGCCGCGGGCGGCGGCGAACCAATGGCGGCCGATTGCGGCATCCTTGACCGATGCACCCACGGCCTCGGTCACGGCGTTGCGGGCGTTCATCACATCAACATAGGTCGGAAAGTCACTGAATTTCAGGTGAAAAAGATACAGGTGCTCAGGTGTGTGCAGTTTGTCATACTGGGTGAAATGTCCGCCCCGCGCGATTTTCGTGCCGGTGGAAATCACGCAGGGTTTCGAATAATGCGGCGCGATGCGGGCATGCCGGCGGGGCCCGAGGATATGGGTGGTGATCGCCTCGGGTTCGATGTCGATGCGGTGCACCACCTCAAGGCCCAAGGGTGTCAGGACCCGGTCGGCCGGCACGGTTTTCAGCCAGTCCAGCAGGGTCATCCCCGCCGCGGGGTCCAGCACCACCAATTCGTCAACATCGCCGACAATCACATGATCGTAATAGCTTTTCAGCCCGCCAACGAGGCCGTTCAACAGCCGCCAGCGTTTCATGTCGAAATTCTTGTGATGCTCGCCGGGGATGCCAATGATGTTGGCACCGGCAGCGGCCGCCACGACATCGGCGCCCCGGCCATGATTGACGATATAGCAATTTTCCCGGCCCAACATGGTGCCATAATAGTGCAACCACGCCCGCAGAAAGAACGGATCGTCCCGCACCATGGTAATCGCCGCAACTGTCGTCTGCATCTGCCCATCCGGATCATTCTTGGCACGAATGCAGTCTAACCTCTTTCCATCGCAGTGAGAATCGATAAGTTTGCGGTGAAGAACAGGGGTGTCATGAGGTATCCGATCCCATCAACCTTTGCCGATACCGGTCTGCACTTCGCGCCGAACGGGGTGGCGCCGCGGGGGTTTCATGTGCTGGGCGAGCGCAGTTCCGGCACGAATTTCATCAAACGCATGCTGGGCCGCAACACGCCGCTGAACCCGACGGAACGGCTGGGCTGGAAACACGGCCATCCCCACGGTCTGGCAATTCCGGCCACGCTGGTGGTGGTTGTGGCGGTGCGCAATCCGGTGGACTGGGCGCGGTCGATGTTTGCCAAACCATGGCACGCGGTGCCCGCGGTGCAGGCGCTTGGGTTTTCGGATTTCATCCGCGCGCCATGGCACAGCATTCTGGACCATCCACGCTATTTCGGCACCCTGCCGCTGGGCGACAATACCGGGCAGATCCTGCAACTTGACCGCGACCCGGTCACCGGTCTGCCCTATCCCAACCTGTTCGCGTTGCGCCGTGACAAGCTGGCCGGCCATCTCAGCTATGCCAATCGGAGGTGTTCGTTCTGCCTTGTCCGCATGGAGGAGGCGACGGCGAACCCCGACCGGTTCGTTGCGTCGTTCCGCGCCGCATTTGGCATGCCGCCACTGGATGGCCCGGTGCGCCCGGTCTTGCGACGGCTGGGCGCGCGGTTCATCCCGGCGGTCGAGGGGCGTCCGCCGCCGCCCGACCAGTTGTCCGCGGACGATATGGATTTTCTGCGCGCCGAATGCGACCCCGCAATCGAAGCGATGCTGGGCTATCACCCCTGATCCGGTCCTGATCTGGCGGGGACTACTGCGCCTGAAGGCTGCGCCATGCCTTCAACATCGCGACGATGAATGGCGTTGCGTGCATGGCCAGATCGAAGATGTCGATCGGTTTGACCAGCGCGCCTTGGACCAGCATCCGCAGTTTCTCGACGATGTGTGGTTCGGGTGTGAAGGGGGCCAGACCCAGTGTGACGCACAGGAGGATCACGACGGACCAGGGCAAGCGATCAAGACCCTGCATCGGTTGCGCCCATAATCCTGAAACATCATCGCAAGGTGGCGCGGTTGACGGGGCTCGAACCCGCGACCCCCGGCGTGACAGGCCGGTACTCTAACCGACTGAGCTACAACCGCGCATGTGTTGGGATTAGGCGGTTTGCGCAGGGCTGTCAAACCGGTTTCGCAGACGGTCCCGGATCATCCGCTGACGGTGCCAAGGCCCCGGGCCTGCGCGCTTGGGCTCGGTTGCGTGGTGGACGCGCTGAGGCACCCGTAGCACAAACCAGCGGCGAAAAAATTGAAAGTGGCGCGGTTGACGGGGCTCGAACCCGCGACCCCCGGCGTGACAGGCCGGTACTCTAACCAACTGAGCTACAACCGCGCGTGCGGTGTCGATTAGACAATCGCCACCGATGCGTCAAGCGCCAATTCCGCCGATCACATGGGAACGGGGCAAAGCCAGACCTTGCGCCGTGACCCAATGCAGGACGGCATCCGCGTCGCCGGGCAACCAGCAGGCCATGTCGCCGGCAAAATCATCGAAGGCCGGGCGATAGCGGTCCGGCACATGGGTCAGCACCGGCACCCCAGCGTCAAGGCTGGCCGCGATCACCGACCGGAACCCGCCGCCTTCCGCTTCGGACCGGCCAAACCGGTTCAGGATCAGCAGACGCGCCGTGGCAATCTGCGGGGTGATGCGTGCGGCCGCGATGGCCAGTGCGCTTGGGTCAAGGCTGCATCCCGCGGCCTCCGCGCCCAGATCCTGCGTGATGGCCAGCGGCGCGGACCCGTCCAGAAACCGCAGCCAGCGCGTTGATCGCCCGGATGCTGCCCCCTGTGCGTCCTGCAGACAGCCCGCAACGGGAACCCCTGCCCTCATGACCGTTGCCGCGACCCGCGCCAGAACGTCATCCGCGATGGCGCTCTCTGGCGTGGTAAAGACAGCCAGCATCGGCGGCTCCTTGCGACCCTTCTGCGGGTGATAGAGGATCGCGGTCAGAATGGAAAGGTGATGCACATGGCGGCACGGCACGGCGGTAAGCCCTTCGGCAATCCCGGCGGTATTCCCGGTGTCATTCTGGCGGGCGGCACCGCGCGACGCATGGGCGGCGTGCCCAAGGGCCTGCTGCCGCTGGCGGGGCGGCCTATTCTGGACCATGTCATTGCCCGGTTCGCGCCGCAGGTCAGCGCCCTGGCCCTGAACAGCAACGATCCGCTATCTTGTGATCTGCCGCACCTGCCTGACCCGGTCGAGGACCGCCCCGGCCCGTTGGCGGGCGTGCTGGCCGC
>JBGSJU010000264.1:0-2838 GCA_041741655.1 Rhodobacterales bacterium | reverse complement strand
AGCACGCTGGCACCCGCCGCATCCGCGGCGCAGCGCAGCAGCGCCGCGCAATCCGCCATCAGGGCCTCGTAACCGACGCCCGCGCGATACCATTCCAGCATGGTGAATTCGTTGGCATGGCGCGGCCCGTCCTCGCGGTTGCGCCAGACATGGGCAAAGGCAAAGATGCGATCCTCGCCTGCCGCCAGCAGTTTCTTCATCGCGAACTCCGGCGAGGTATGCAGATAGCGCGCCATCCCCGCCCCCGTATCGTCGCGCACCATGGTCTGAAACGCATGCAGATGCGCTTCGTTGCCCGGGCTGACCTGCATCGCGTTCGGGTCCACTTCGGTGAATCCTTCGGCATCGAACCAGTCGCGGAACGCCCGCTGCACCCGGTTGCGCGCGATCAGCAGCGGGCGGCGGTCGGCATGGCGCGCGGGGGTCCACCACGGATCAGACTGCAGCATCGGCCCCACCTTTGATCTGGCGATTTCCGCCCCGATGCGCTAGTGGCACCGGCAATGCGCGCCTTTTAGGCCGCCCGCAACGCTATCGCAAGGAACCCGCCCCGTGAAAGTCATCGCCTCTCAGGTCCGCAAGGGCAATGTGCTGGAAATCGACAACCGCCTGTATGTCGTGCTGTCGGCGGAAAACTTTCACCCCGGCAAGGGCACGCCCGTCACGCAGGTGGACATGCGCCGCATCGGCGACGGCACCAAGGTATCCGAACGCTGGAAAACCACCGAGGCGCTGGAACGCGCCCATGTCGAGGATACGGAATTCGATTATCTGTATGAAGACGGCGAAGGGTTCCATTTCATGAATCCCGTCAACTATGACCAGATTGCCGTGCCGGCCGACATAATTGGCGATCAGAAGGTCTATCTGGCCGAAGGCATGCGGGTTTATCTGAAGATTTTCAACGATCTGGCCGTGTCGATGGAATTGCCGCAACGCATCACCGTCGAGGTGCTGGAAACCGAACCGGTGACCAAGGGGCAGACCGCGTCGTCGTCCTACAAGCCCGCTGTCTGTACCGGTGGCTTGCGCGTGATGGTGCCGCCGCATATCGGCCCGGGCGTGCGGATCGTCATCAACACCGAAGACAACGCCTATTACGAACGCGCCAAGGACTGATCAGCCCGCCAATCTGACCCCACGCGCCGCCATATCGGCCAAGGCGGTTGCCAGCGACCCGCCCAGATCGATGGCGCGGCACAGGTCCGTCCGCACCGTCACCGCGAACCCCAGCCGTGCGGCATCCTGCGCGGAATAGTTCACGCAGTAATCCGTGGCGAGGCCCACCAGCGTCACCGCCGTGATTTCCCGGGTGCGCAAATACCCCTCCAGCCCGGTGGGCGTGGTGCGGTCATTCTCGAAGAACGCCGAATAGCTGTCGATGGCGGGGCGGAACCCCTTGCGCACGATCAGGTCGGCGCGGTCGGTCGCAAGGCCCGGGTGAAACGTTGCGCCGGCTGTGCCCTGCACGCAATGATCCGGCCACAGCGTCTGCGCGCCATAGGGCATCGCGACCGTGTCGTACGGCGCGCGCCCCGGATGCGCTGTGGCAAAGGACGAATGCCCCGCCGTGTGCCAGTCCTGAGTCAGGATCACCGCGGCGAAATCACCCATCAGCGCGTTGATGCCCGGCACGATGCCATCGCCATCCGCCACAGCCAGTGCGCCGCCCGGGCAGAAATCCTGTTGCACGTCGATCACCAGCAGCGCCTGCATCGTGGTTCTCCCTTTTGCCGCAGATTAACCAGCCCCGGCGCCAATTGCCACCGGGCGCGAAGGGCGCTATGCCGACCGCTTCATTCCGGAGCGCCGCATGACCCGTCCGCACCCCCGCACGCACACACGTCTGGCCATCGACTTTGGCACGTCGAACACCGCCGCCGCGCTGATGGCGGGCAATCACCCGGCCGTGCTGCCGATGGAACCGGGCGCGGAAACCCTGCCCACTGCCGTATTCATGGATTTCGGCCAGCGCCGGTTCGTCTATGGCAACGCCGCACTGACGGCCCTGCGCGATGGCGCCGAAGGGCGGTTCCTGCGCGCGCTGAAGTCCGTGCTGGGCACGGCGCTGGCACAGGAGAGCCGCACGTTCATGTCGGAACGCATGACCCTGATCGAGGTGATCGCGCGGTTTCTGGATGAAATCCGGCTGCGTTCACAGGCGTTTACCGGCCTGCGGTTCGATGCCGTGCTGTCGGGCCGCCCGGTGCGGTTCCATTCGGCGGATGCCACGCGCGATGCGCAGGCCGAGGCCGATCTTCGCGCCGCCTACGGTCTTGCCGGGTTCCGCGATGTGGATTTCCTGCCGGAACCCGAGGCGGCGGCGCTGGCTGTTGGTGGCACGGGCCGCCTGTTGATCGTCGATATCGGCGGCGGCACGTCGGATTTCACGCTGTGCGACCGCGTGAACGGCAAAACGGAGGTGCTGGCCAGCCGGGGCCTGCGCCTTGGCGGCACGGATTTCGACCGCACGCTCAGCCTCGCCCATGCCATGCCGCTGTTGGGCTATGATGCGCCGATCCGGGCCCAGATCGGCACGGCCCGCCATCCGGCCCCCCGCGCGCCATTTCAGGATCTGGCGACATGGGAGAAAATCCCCTTTGTCTATGACGCGGGCCTGTTGCGCGAAGTGCGCCGCTGGGTGCGACTGGCAGATCAGCCGCGCCTGTTCGAACGTCTGGCCGAGGTACTGGAAGCGCATCTGGGCCATGATGTCGCCCATGCGGTCGAGGCGGCGAAAATCGCCGCGAACGACACAGGCACGGGGGAAATCGCCCTGCATCTGGTTGAACGCGGTCTGACCGCCGCCCTGCCCCGCGCCGCGCTGGAGGCCGCATT
>JBGSJU010000263.1:0-3155 GCA_041741655.1 Rhodobacterales bacterium | reverse complement strand
AACAGCGGCGGCAGCAACAGCCGCGGCGACCGCGGACCGCGTATCCTCTGCGGCGCTCTCGTCGGCCTCGTCATACTGATCATCGTCCGCGAACAGCGAACGGGCCGTGTCTGCGTCGGCCTCCGTGTCCGTGTCGGTGTCTGTGTCCCATTCTGCGTCGAACATGTCGTCGTCGCCGTTCTGGTCCGCCAGTACAGCCGCGTCATCGTCATCCAGCGCATCAAAGGCGATCAATCCGCCATGGCCACCGACTTGGCCGCCTTGTCCCGCCAGTTCGGCCTCGACTTCGGCCAGTTCGCGCGCCAGATCCGCCTCGGCCTCCTGCGACAATCCGGTGCTGCGTGGCGGTAAGGCCGCGATGGCGACGTCACGGCCGGGTTCGCGGACGGGATCCTGCCCGTGCAGATCCATGCCGGCGCGGGCCATGTCAGCCAGGTCCTTGTCAGTCCGGGTATCATCATCCAGATCGCCGTCATCCCGGTCGGCGCCATCCACGATATCGCTGGTCAGGTCTTCCTCGATCAGGCTGTGCGCGGTCGTCGCCGATGGGGCGACAGGTTCCGCCGTCTGCAGCGGTTCCTGCGATGCGGCCACGCGTACTGCCGTGACAGACACAGGTTCGGACGTTGCCACAGGCTGCGCGGTTTCCTGACCGCCGGCCCGCAGGATCCGCGCCTGCAACCGTGCCAGAATGCTGTCAAGACCATCATCCGGCAAGTCGGCCGCGTCACGCGCCGTTTGCGCCGGTGACAAAGGCACGTCGGTTTGCGCAATCTTTGCAACAGGCGTGTCAACGGGGGCGTCAACGGGCGCGTCGTCGGTGGCCTCGGCGCGGGCCGGATCGGACGGATCCCAGAATTCTGCGTCGTCGCCCAGACCGCTGTCCTGCGGGAAATCGCCCTGCACGATCAGGCCGCCGAACGGTTCGTCGGCGCGCGACAGGTCCATCGGATGCAAGGGTTCGACAAGCGCGATGTCCGTCTGCGCCATCGCGGGCGGGGCCAGATTGTCCGGCCCCGAAGCCGCATCGACAAACAACGTGTCCGCCGGGATTTCGGCCGGGATTGCGGTTTCGATGGCGGCCACCGGGGGGGCCATGTCAATCACCGCGACCTCGGCTGCGTTCCGGAAATCATCCGCGATATCGGCCAACGCATCCTGCGCTGTCACGATGTCCTGCGGATCCGCATCACCGTCGGCGGTGTCAAACATCTGCGTTTCCGACACCGAAAGATCAGGTTCGTCGAATTCGGCCGGCGCGGCCTCTGCGACAGCCGGGGTCTCCGAAACCGTATCCTGCAACGGTGATGCCGCAACCAGCGTCGCGTCGGGATAAACCATGATCCCCGCCATCGGATCATCCAGTACAGCGTCAGCCGCTTCCTCGGCCAGTTCTTCCGCCACATCTTCGACCACATCTTCGGCCACGTCTTCGGCCAAATCGAAGGCAATGTCTTCTTCGGCTTCCTGTGCCGCTGCATCGTGCTGCGTCGTGGTGACGGGATCAACGGCCACATCCGCCAAGTTCGGCGTCGCGTCCTGCGCCGCGATGACCGCCTGAATGGACGCCAGAACCGGCGCCTGTTCCGGCGCGGCGTGTTCATCTTCGGTGAACTCGTCATCGGTCTGGACAACTGTTTGCGCCTGCGCCACGGCGTCATCGCCATCTGCGGCATCGGTCGCAGCATGGCGGACATTGGCAACCACAGCGCGGATGCGGTTCAGTTTGGCCGCGACGGATGCCGGATCCGGCAGCGCCGGCGGCGTCACGACCTCGGTTTCCGCGGGCTGATCGTCGGCCTGCGCCACCGCGTCATGCGGTGCGGACGTGGGGGCAGGCGTGGGTGCGGGGTTCGTTGTTGCCATCTCTGGGGCCATTGCCGCGGATGCACCGGCGTCGACGTTGTCTGCGCCATGATCGGGCACGGCCTCTGGCGAAAGACCCGTGGTCATCCGCACCTGCGGGGCTTCGACCGCCGCCATGGGGTCGGCGGCGGGGGCTGCGGCGCGCAGCACGATCCGGTCGCGGTCCATGCGCGAATCGACCCGGCGGGCGATTTCACGTTCCGCGATGCGGGCCAGCATGTCCGTATCGGGCGTCGGCGGTTCAGCCCCGAAGTAACGATCATCCGCCGCAAGGTCACGAAAATATTCGGCAATCGCCTTCATCGTCTCGAATGAGTCCTCGAACCCTTCCAGGGTGCACGAGAAGGTGCCATAGGACACCGTCAAGACCTTGTTCGTGTTGACCATCACACTTTGCTTTCCTTGCTCGCGCCTGCCGCACTCTGGATCGCGCGTTCTTCTCGACACCGCGATTTACCATATATCCCACGTCGAAAGCGGCACGATTCTTCGATATTTACCGTATCATTTCGTGTTCTTATTGTGGTTCGTCTTAACTTTGGTCGGCAATCAAGGAAAAATTTGCATGATTGTTGACGTGAACGCATCAATAACGCTGATCGGCAGCGGTGACGCCGACACGGCGACAATCGCGGCAGCGCGTGAACTGGCGCCGGTCGTCGTGGCCGCCGATGGCGGCGCGGTGGCCGCTCTTGCGGCGGGTGCGATCCCGCGCGCGGTGATCGGTGACATGGACAGCCTGCCCGAAGCGACGCTGGCGCTGCTGGACCCGGCGACCGTACATGCCGTTGCCGAACAGGATAGCACGGATTTCGAGAAATGCCTGCAACGGCTGCGCGCGCCCCTGATCCTTGCGGTGGGGTTCACCGGCGATCGGATGGACCACCAACTGGCGGCGCTGACCACGCTGGTGCGCTACCCCGCGCAGCGTTGCATCCTGATCGCGCCCGGACAGATCGCGTTCCTGTGCCCACCCGCGCTGAGCCTCGATCTTGCGCCCGGCACATTGGTATCGCTGTATCCGATGGGCGTTGTCACCGGCACGTCCACGGGTCTGGAATGGCCGATTGCCGGCCTTCGGTTTGCCCCGGATGGCCGGGTCGGCACGTCGAACCGCGCCATCGGACGTGTCGCGTTGACGTTCGACAGCGCGCGGATGCTGGTCATTCTGCCGCAACAGGCGTTGGGGCTGGCGTCAGCGGCATTGCTGACGGCACCGACTCGGTGGCCTGATCCGCACCGGACTGCGGACCTGTAGCCGTCCCTGTAGCCGTCGCCGCCACGCCCGC
>JBGSJU010000262.1:0-2657 GCA_041741655.1 Rhodobacterales bacterium | reverse complement strand
GCGTGCTGGCGCAACTGTCCGCGCTGACCGCAGGCCAGATGCCGCTGGTCGGCGTGGGCGGCGTTGCGACGGCCGAACAGGCGTTCCAGAAAATCCGCGCCGGGGCCGCGGCGGTGCAGCTTTACACCGCGCTGGTCTATCGCGGCCTGTCACTGATCCCGACAATGGCGCGCGATCTGGACGCGATTCTGGCGCGGCATGGGTTTGCCAATGTGGCCGAGGCCGTGGGCACCGGACGCGCGGATTGGCTGTGATGGGCTGGCTTTAACCCCGCTGGCGCAGCCGGGCCATCGCCCGCGCCCAGCCGCCGGGCACCAAGAGGAAGGTCATCAGGAACCCGGTGACAAAACCCGTGACCTCGGCCAGCCACATCCCGTCAGACCCGAACAGGACCCCGAACAACAGTTGCAGACCCAACAGCATCCCGATCAGCGAAAACGCCGCCGCCTCGCGCCCGCTGCCCGTTAGCCGCACCCACAACAGGAATGTGAATCCGCCGATCAGGCCATAGACGCCCGGAAATGCCCCGGTCAGCCAGGGCTGCGCCACCATCACCAGCCCATGCACCACTGCCCCCACGATGGTGGCCCCGAAAAACAGCGCCAGTACGGCCATCGGTCGCAGGATTTCGCCGACGAATTTGCCCAAGGCCAGCAGCATCACCCCGGCGAACAGCGCCGTGGTGAACGCGCCATGCACGAACGGATAGCTGACGAAGCGCAACAGATGTTCCGGCGGAAAGCGCCCGTTGCCGATCATCCAGCGAAACACATCCGCCGAAAACCCGTAGTCCCGGATCGCCGCCAACCGCCAGCCCACCGCCTGCGGCCCGCCGATCAGGCCGCGCGCGCCCAGCGTGAAGGCGATTTCCGGCAGGATCACGGCCAGAAACAGCCCCACCACCACAGCGGGGATGGGGTTGACGGGGCTTTCTTCGTGGGGATGGGGTGGCCGGGACTGCGACATGGCGGGCTCCTTGACGGGGTTCCGGGCCATGGGTAAGCCGTCGGGCAGCCCTTTTCCAGACGGAGTTCACGATCATGACCGAGGCCGTCGCACCATCGCCTGCCCAGACGCAGTTCAAGACCCGGGTGTTTTCCGGCATCCAGCCCTCGGGCGGGCTGACGCTGGGCAATTATCTGGGCGCGATCAAGCGGTTCGTGCAGATGCAGGACAGCGGGATCGAGACGCTGTATTGCATGGTCGATCTGCATGCGATCACCGTCTGGCAGGACCCGGAAAAGCTGCGCCACAACACCCGCGAACTGGCGGCCGGGTTCATGGCGGCGGGGCTGACACCGGCGAAATCCATCCTGTTCAACCAAAGCCAAGTGCCCGAACACGCGCAACTGGGCTGGGTGTTCAACTGCGTCGCGCGCATGGGCTGGATGGGCCGGATGACGCAATGGAAGGACAAGGCGGGCAAGAATGCCGAACAGGCAAGCCTTGGCCTGTTCGCCTATCCCGCGCTGATGGCCGCCGATATTCTGGTCTATCATGCCACCCATGTGCCCGTGGGCGAGGATCAGAAACAGCATCTGGAACTGGCGCGCGACATCGCGGTGAAATTCAACCACGATTATGGCGTCGATTTCTTTCCTCTGACCGAACCGGTGATCGAAGGCGCCGCAACGCGCGTGATGAGCTTGCGTGACGGCACGAAGAAAATGTCGAAATCCGACCCGTCCGACATGGCCCGCATCAACATGACCGACGATGCCGACGCCATCGCCAAGAAAATCCGCAAGGCCAAGACCGACGCCGACCCCCTGCCCGATAATGCAAAGGTCCTGGACAGCCGCCCCGAGGCGCGCAATCTGGTGGCGATCTACGCCGCTTTGGCCGGATCTTCGGTGGACGCCGTGCTGGCCGAACATGCCGGGCAGCAGTTTTCGGAATTCAAACCCCGGCTGGTCGATCTTGCGGTGGCGGAACTGGCGCCGATTTCCACCGAAATGGCCCGGCTGATGGCCGACCCGGCGGAAATCGACCGCATGCTGGGCCAAGGCGCGCAGGCCGCCCGCGCCATCGCGACACCGATTCTGGACCGGACCTATGACATCGTGGGCATGATCCGCAGCTGATCGCGATCGCGGATTTAGCGCGCGGCCCAATGCGAAAACGGTGCCGCCAAAATAACCCTGCGCGGCCAGCGCCATACGGCCCCCGCCACGCGGGCCGGACAACTTCGTTCGCGCAAATTGTGGCAAGAATAAGGCGAAAACTACCCCTTTCCTGTCACCAAACCGTTGCCCATTCGGAGTAAAAATCCGGGCATGCATTATGGTAGGTTCCACGTGTGATGATGTGCCAGTAACCGAAACGCTTCGGTGCTTCGGAATTGGAATCACGAGATTTAAGTAGAAATTTTTCTCTGTCGCCCCCGGCCTGGTCCCCTGGCCGGGGGTTTTTTCTTGGGCGCGCATCGGGACGGGTCGCGGGGTGGCGCAGTGGCGCAATGCCCTTGCGCAAAGGTCGACCATCGGGCTTGATTGCACGCGGCTGGTGGCAGAGCATGACCGCCATCACAGCGCGGGTGCACCTGCAAGAGGTAGGATGAAACTGGCATCGCGGCACGAACGCCTGACCCGTGCGCTGGCCGACTGGCAGGCGCGCGGTCTGCTGGCCCCCGAAACCGCCGCGCGGCTGCTGGCCGA
>JBGSJU010000261.1:0-5465 GCA_041741655.1 Rhodobacterales bacterium | reverse complement strand
AGGGGCGGCGCGTCGGCGCCTGTCTGGGGGGCGCTGTTCTCGGGTGCGCTGTTTTGCGGTGCGCTGTTTTGCGGTGCGCTGTGGCCGGTCGGGTCAGGGCCGGCGGCCACATGGATCATCTGGACAAACCCGGTGCGGCCCGCCCGCGATACCAGTAACGACAGCCGTTCATCCTGCCGCGCGGCGGATAGGAAATGGAAATCGTTCAGGTCCACCTGCATGTCAGGGGGCGGGGCCACCTCGGTGGCAAAACGGAAATCATACCCGCCGCACATGACATCGCGGCAGGCAAAGACCGGCGTGAACCCCGCCGCCATGATCTGGTCGCGCAGCGGTTGCAGCAAGCGCAGCGTCGGCACGTCGCCCGCCACCTGCCAGACCCGCAGGGTGACCCGACCTTCGCGCGGGTCGGTCGGCACAAATCCGGCAAACGGGCCGACAGGCAGGTCGTGGACGGCGGCGGGGCGGGTTTCGTCAAGCACCATCCGCGCGCCATCGGGCATGACCAGCGACAGCGGCTCTGCACTGGCCACGGGACTGGCCACAGGACTGGCCACCGGGCTTGCCAACACCGCCAGGATGGCCGCCCACCGCCTCATCGGAATTGCGCGTGATACTCGGCATTGGGGCGCATGTCAGTGGCCGAAGCGACCCGGTTCGTCATGTTGAAGAACGCCGCCACATTGGCGATGTCCCAGATGTCACGGTCGGTAAATCCCGGATCGCGCAGGCCCTGCCGGTCATCTTCGGTAATCGTGTAGGACGCGACCGTGACCTTTTCCGCGAAACTCAGCATGGCGCGCTGTTTCGCGGTCAGGTCGGCGACACGCCAGTTCATCACCATCATCTCGCCCAGAACCGGATCGCCCGACAATTCCCGCACCGCTGCGCCATGCGCCGTCAGGCAGTAAAAGCAGCGGTTCACCGACGACACCGCGACCGCGATCATCTCGCGTTCCAGCTTGGTCAGGCCCGACTCTGCCAGCATCAGCTTGTTATACAGCGTGGTAAAGGCGTTCAGCGCATCGATGTCGAACGCATGCGCCGCCAGCACATTCGGCACCATGCCCAGCCTTTCGGTGCAGATGTCGAAATATTTCTGCGTCTTTTCCGGCAAGGGATCCACGGGGGGCAGGTTCAGCGCGGTGGGCAGGGCTAGATCGTGGGGGCGGGTCATTTGCGGTCCTCCGGGTGGATGCGATAGTGATAGCTTCCCACGGGCGTCATGCCGAGGGAAGTGTACAGCGCGTTGCCCGCCACATTGTCCTGCCCCACCACCACCGACAGCCAGCGGCCACCTTCCGCCACTGTCCAGCGTGCGGCGGCGGTCATGGCATGGCCGGCCATCCCTTGCCGGCGCTGATGCGGCAGCACACTCAGCGCGCGCAGCATGGCGATGTCACCCGCCAGCCCGACAAATCCGGCGCAGGCGGGACTGTCGTTCAACCGACCCAGCAGCGATGTTTTTGGGCATGTGGCGCGGTCCATCACGGCGCGGCGCGCCGGGCCGATGCCGCCGCGGTCCCAGATGTCGATCTGGATCGCCAGCGGTTCCCACAGGGTAAAGGCGCAGATGCGCGGCAGATCACGGGCGGCCAGTGTCGCGGCGGGGGCCACGAAGAACGTCACCGGGTCGGCAACCCGGTAGCCCATCGCGGCCAGACGCGCATCCAGCGCCGCATCGCCATCCCGGATCTGGAACAGGCGGGGACCGGTCCCGGTCATGGCCGCCACCGCCGCATCCACCGCCCCCTGCCCCGGATCGCCATCCCGCAGCAGCGATGCGGCATTGACCCGCCCGCCCGCACCCGGGGCGCGGCGGATGCGGAACGGGCCGATCTCGGCCATGGTTTCGGGCGGCCATGTGACGTCGATGACGTGATACAGATCGGCGGCAACAGGGCCGGTCATGACGGGAAAAGCCCGGCCAGTTCGGCCATTGCCGCATCAACCCGCGCGCCATCAGTGCCCCGGATCACGATGTTGGTTCCAAAGGCCCCGTCGCGTTGAAACGGATAGCTCCCCATCGCAAGATCAGGATAGCGCGCCGCCAGCGCGCCCAGACCTTCGGCCACATCGCCTTCGCCGCGCATCAGGCGCAACGTCTGCGACAGCAGCGGCGGCCCCCCGGTCAGCGTCGGCAGAACCGACGCCACCATGGCCTGAAACACCGCCGGAACCCCCGCCATGACATGCACATTGTGCAACGTGAACCCTGGCGCGATGGACACCGGGTTTTCGATCAGCGTCGCGCCATCGGGGATCCGCGCCATCCGTTGCCGCGCCGCGTTGAATTCCAGCCCCTGCCGGGCGTAATGCGCCGCAAGCAGCGTGCGGGCATCGTCGCGCACGTCGATCCGCGCCCCAAATGCATCGGCGATGCAATCAGCCGTGATGTCATCATGCGTCGGACCGATACCGCCCGAGGTGAACACATGGTCATAGGCCGCCGCCAGCGCGCGCACCGCGGCGACGATGGCGGGCGCGTCATCGGCGACCACGCGCGCCTCGGACAAGGTGATGCCGTGTTTTGTCAACTCTTGCGCCAGATGGTGCATGTTGCTGTCGCGGGTCCGGCCCGACAGGATTTCGTCGCCGATCACAAGCATCGCAGCGGTCGGATTGGCCATGGAGCGGGTCCCTTTACGCCTCGTTTCGCCGGGTATAGGCTCCGTGCGCCGCGCTTTCAAATCCTGTTGACGCGGCGCCCTCTGGCCTTCCGGCGCAAATGCGCCTAGTTTCAACTTATTCATTCGTTGACAGAGGCATTTGCGCGTGAACAACCAGCATAACGGACGACTGACCCGCGAGGGGATTCGCATCCATGACGCAGCCGAATTTGCCGGCATGCGCAACGCTGGTCGTGTCGCAGCGGAAATTCTGGACGAGATCGTGCCGCATGTCTTTCCGGGACAGACCACCGGCGAACTGGACCGGCTGATCAGCAACATGATCGTGGCCAAGGGCGCGGTTTCGGCGACCGTGGGCTACAAGGGTTATCAACACGCGTCCTGCATTTCGATCAACCACGTGGTCTGCCATGGCATCCCGGGGCCAAAGGTGTTGAAAGACGGCGATATCCTGAACATCGATGTCACCGTGATATTGGATGGGTGGTATGGCGATAACAGCCGGATGTATGTGGCCGGCAAATTGCCCCGCAAGGCGGAACGCTTGATCGACGTGACGCATGACGCGCTTATGCTGGGCATCGCCGCCGTCAAACCCGGCGCGCGGTTCGGTGATATCGGCCATGCGATCCAGTCCTATGTGGAATCGCACCGTATGTCGGTTGTGCGCGATTTTTGCGGGCACGGGTTGGGCCGTGTGTTCCACGCGCCGCCCAACGTGCTGCATTATGGTCGTCCGGGGACGGGTCCGGTGCTGGAAGAAGGCATGTTCTTTACCATCGAACCGATGGTGAACCTTGGCCGTCCTGAAACGAAAACGCTGGCCGATGAATGGACTGCGGTGACGCGCGACAAATCACTGTCGGCGCAATTCGAACATTCGGTCGGCGTGACGGCGGACGGGGTCGAGATTTTCACCGCCTCGCCCGCCGGGCTGTTCCACCCAACCTATCTGCGCGCCTGATCACTCCGCGCTGGTAATCCGCGGCCGCGGGATCGGCACTGGCCCGTCCTCGGGCGGGGTCAGGTCGGGTTGCACAAGATCCGGCGCCAGTTCCTCGAAATCGAAGTTATCCAGACGGCGGGCGCGTTTGCCGGCCTTGTCGGCGCTGATCTTGATCTCTTCGATATCCTTGGCGGCTTGGCCGAAATGCCGGTCCAGATTGCCGACCCGCGTCACCAGCCGGTCAATATCGCCATAAAGCGCCGCCAGTTCGCGCCGGATCGCCCCCGCCTGTTCGCGCATCCGGGCGTCTTTCAAAATCGCGCGCATGGTGTTCAGCGTGGCCATGCAGGTGGTCGGCGACACGATCCAGACGCGGGCGGCAAAGCCTTCGCGCACCACATCGGGGAAATTGGCGTGCAGTTCGGCATAGACGGCTTCGGACGGCAGGAACATCATTGCGCCGTCTGCTGTTTCGCCCTCGATCACATAGCGGTCCGCAATCGCGCGGATATGCGTGCGCACGGACAGCCGGAATTGCTGCGCGGCGCGCGCCAGCGCCTCGGGAGTTTCCGCCCGGCGCAAGGCTTCATAAGCTTCCAGCGGGAATTTCGAATCGATCACGATGGGGCCGGGCGGATTGGGCAGGTGGATCAGGCAATCCGCCCGCCGCCCGTTCGACAGCGTCGCCTGCATGGTATAGGCGTCCGATGGCAGCGCCTTCAGCACGATGTCATGCAACTGAATCTCGCCGAACGCCCCACGGGTCTGCTTGTTCGACAGGATGTCCTGCAACGACAGCACATCGCCCGACAGTTTCACGATATTGTCCTGCGCCTTGTCGATGGCCGCCAGCCTTTGTTGCAGATCGCCCAAGCTTTGCGCCGTGCGCCGCGCCGAGCCTTGCAGGTTTTCGGTCATCGCGGCGGAAACCTGCGCCAACCGGGTTTCCATCAGTCGCATCATATGCGCCTGTGCCGCCGCCTGCGCTTCGGACACATGCGTCAGCCCGCCCGCCAGTTGCTGTTGCCCGTCCGACAGGGCCTGCACCCGCTGCGTCATCGCGGTGACGGAATGGATCAAGGGTTCGGTCAGACGCGCCGACCGGCCCGCCCCGCGCACCGCCAAGATCAGCAGAACCAACATCAACAGGGTCACCGCCGCCCCCACCAGCACGGCGATGACACGAGGATCGTTCAGCATGTAAGTAACACCGCCCAGCGTGATCATGTGCGGCGTCCGAACAGGCGTTCGATATCGGTCAGTCGCAGTTCCACATAGGTCGGCCGGCCGTGGTTGCACTGGCCGGAATGCGGCGTCGCCTCCATCTCGCGCAGCAGGGCGTTCATTTCGGCGGCTTGCATCCTGCGCCCAGAGCGGATCGACCCGTGGCAAGCCATGCGCGACAGGATCGCGTCCAGCCGCGCCTGCACCGACCGCGACTGCCCGTCATCCGCCAGTTCATCGACGATCTCGCGCAGAAGTGCTGCGGCGGTCACCACCCCCAAGGCCGCAGGCGTTTCACGCACCGCCAGCGCGCCGGGACCGAAGGGTTCGATCACCAGCCCCAGCCGCACCAATTCATCCGCCACGTCCAGAAGGCGCGTCGCATCGCTATCGGACAGAGTGACGATTTCCGGGATCAGCAGCGCCTGTGACGCCACGCCGCGATCCGCCATCTGCGCCTTCAGCCGTTCATAGACCAGCCGTTCATGCGCGGCATGCTGATCGACGATCACCATGCCGGTGCGGGTCTGAGCGATGATGTAGTTTTCGTGCACCTGCGCGCGGGCGGCCCCCAACGGGTGATCCAGCGCGGTATCGTCGGTGTCCTCGACCCGGCCCGAAACGTGGCCCGACCAAGCCGCGCCGATTTCGGCCATCCCCGGCAG
>JBGSJU010000260.1:0-1719 GCA_041741655.1 Rhodobacterales bacterium | reverse complement strand
GTGCCGGACGGTCAGCCGGTCGGGATCATGAAGAAAGGCGATTTCCTGCTCGGTGTCGCTGACAAAGCCGATCATCGCCTTGCGGCAGCGCAGGTCGAATCGGGCGGCAAAACCCTCCAGTGCCTTGACGGTCGAGCGCTTGTGGCTGGTATCGGGCGCTTCGATCACCATGATCCCGTCGGCGTCCAGCGCCGTCATGACAATGGCAATGGCCGCCAGTTGTTCGGATCTTGTGACCTTGTAGATGGCCGAGAATTCGGCGTCGTCCAGCATGTTCCCCTGATCGTCGAACAGCGCGTTGAACCATTCGACATTCCACGTGGCGATCCGCATCACGCCGTGCCCGTCTGCACGCCCGTCTGCGCGCCCGTCTGCGCACCCGTCTGCTCACCCGTCGCCACAGCACCGCTGGCCTGTATCGCATCCCAGGCGCGGTTGATGTCAGCCATGCGGCGCTCGGCCAGTTTCACCGCCTCGGGCGGCAGGCCGCGCGCGATCATCGCATCGGGATGGGTGTCGCGTACCAGACGCCGGAAATGCGCCCGCGCCAATTCTAACGGCGTGCCGGGGGCAAGGCCCAGCACCGTCCACGGGTCCTTGGGTGCATCAGGCACATAGCGGGCGCGCAGCGCGGCAAATTCGACATCCGGCAAACCCAGCAATTCGGCCACCCGGGTCAGGAACGCGTCCTCGGCTGGGTGATAGCGGCCGTCCGCCATGGCGATGTGAAACAGACCCTCCATCAGGTCACACAGGAAATCCTCGCTGTCGGCAAACATCGCGCGGATGCGGCGGGCATAGTCCTCGAACCCGGCGACATCCTGCCGCGCAAGGTTGAACACCCGCGCCGCCCCCTTTTCATCTTCGCGCGCGATCTGGAACACCTCGCGCATCGCGGTGACCTCGTCGCGGGTCACCTGCCCGTCGGCCTTGGCCATCTTGGCCGCCAGCGCGATGACCGCAATGGTGAACGCGACCGACCGTTCCGGCGGGGTGCGCAGCCGGTCGAACACAGCCGACAGCCCCTCACCACTGGCAAGGCTTTTCAGCGCATCCGTGATACGGGTCCAGATCGACATGGGGTCAGTCTATCGCACGCCGGCGTGCCTGTCGTGCGACATTCGGCGGGACAGGGTTCATGGTACGCGCGCCACCAGCACCAGATCGATGAACCGCCCGAATTTGCGGCCCACCGCCGGCAACCGGGCAATTTCGACGAACCCCTGCCGGGCATGAAAGGCCAGCGCCGCGGCATTCTCCGCGCTGATCCCGCCGATCACCTGCAACACTCCGGCCGCGCGCGCATGATCGCACAGCGCGCCCAGCAAGGCACGTCCCACGCCCGATCCGCGCGCCGCAGGATGCAACAGGATGGTGTGTTCGGCGACATGGGCATAGCCCGCCCCGGCCCGGAATGCGCCATAGGTGGCAAAGCCCACGACCCCGCCGTCATCCGCCACCAGAAACGGCTGGCCCGCTGCCGCCTTTGTGGCCATGTCGGCGCAAAGGCCATCGGCGGTCTTTTCGGTTGTGGTGAAGGTGATCGTCGTTTCGCGGATGACCGGGTTCCAGATCGCCGCAATGGCGGGCGCATCGGCCGGGGCAGCGGCGCGCAGGATCACAATACGACCCTGCCGCGCGGTGTGTCGAACAGCGCGGTCAAGGCCGGTTCCGCCGCATCTTCGTACTGCAGGCGCGGATCGTCAAACTGCGGCAGCA
>JBGSJU010000259.1:0-1581 GCA_041741655.1 Rhodobacterales bacterium | reverse complement strand
GATGCCCAGCACCGGCGCCGCCGGGTCCAGCGCGGCCACCAGCCCGTCCGCCCCGGGAAACAGCGAGGCGGTGTGCATGTCCGCCCCCATGCCCAACAGCACGACCGATGCGGGAAGATGCGGCACCAGCATCGCCTCGACCTCGGCCAGCGTTTCGGCGGGATCCGGGGCGCCGGTGTAGAACGGCAGGAATGTCGCCTCCACCGCACGCCCAACCAACAGCCGCCCGCGGATCAGCGCGGCGTTGGACCGGGGATCGTCCTCGGGCACCCAGCGTTCATCGGACAGCATCACATCGACGCGGTCCCAGGCGATATCGGCGGCTGACAGGGCGTCGAACACCGGGCCCGGCGTGGTTCCGCCGGGCACCACCAGCGTTGCGCGGTCTTCATGCGCCAGAACACCGCCCAGTTCACCGGCCATGATATTGGCCAGATCCAGCGCCATCATGTCAGCATCGGCATATTCGGTCAGATGCAGCCGTTTCGTCATGCCCGGATCTCCCGCCAGCGCCGACCATCGCGATGCATCAGCGCCAGCGACTCTTCGGGGCCGGCGCTGCCCATGTCATAGGGCAAGGGCGCCAGACTGTCCCAGCCCGCGATGATCGGATCGGTCCAGGCCCAGGCCGCCACGACCTCGTCGCCGCGCATGAACAGAGTCTGATTGCCCCGGATCACATCCATGATCAGCCGTTCATAGGCATCGGGGGCCACGCCCGCCGTGGGGCCAAGCGCCTCGGAAAAGGTCATGTCCAGCGGCACATCGACCAGACGCATGCCCCCCGGTCCCGGTGCCTTGATCGTGACACCCAGATCGATGCCTTCGTTCGGCTGCAACCGGATGGTCAGAATATTGCGGTGCTGTCCGGCGTCGGGGCCAAAGATCGAATGCGGCGTTTCCTTGAACACCACGGCGATTTCGCTGGCCCGCGCGCGCAGCCGTTTGCCGGTGCGCAGGTAGAACGGCGTACCGGCCCACCGCCAGTTCGACACATGCACCTTCAGGGCCACGAAACTTTCGGTCAGGCTGGCCGGGTTCTGTACATCCTCGGCATAGCCCGGCGTGTCGTCCTCGGCCATGTATTGCCCGCGCACGATATCGCCGGGGGCGACCTGGTCCAGCGCGCGGATCACCTTCAGCTTTTCATCGCGCACCGCGTTGGGTTCGAACCGCGCGGGCGGTTCCATCGCGATCAGGCACAGCAACTGCATCAGGTGGTTCTGCACCATGTCACGCATCGCGCCCGCACGGTCGTAATAGTCGCCACGCCCGGCGACGCCGACGGTTTCGGCCACGGTGATCTGGATATGATCGACATATTGCGCGTTCCACAACGGCTCGAACAGCATGTTGCCGAACCGGATCGCCATCAGGTTCTGCACGGTTTCCTTGCCCAGATAATGATCGATGCGGTAAATCTGCGCTTCCTGGAAATGCTGGGCCAGATCGTGGTTCAGCGCTTCGGCAGTCTGCAGATCGCGGCCAAAGGGTTTTTCCACCACAATGCGCGCGGCCGCATCCGCCATGCCGTGCTGGTGCAACCGCAGCGCCAACGCGCCAAACAGTTCGGGCGCGACC